>JAKSMA010000001.1 GCA_024400895.1 Muribaculaceae bacterium
CCAAAATTTTGAATACATTTTTTTCCATAGTCTAATACTTTTATTCTGAGTGATATTTATTTTCTTATAAAGTGCTTCTTGCCTTGGAAGATGTAGATGCCTTCGCCGAGGTCGTCGAGGTTTGTGGCGTTTTGCTTCACAATGCGGCCGTCGAGGCTGTACACATTGTTGTCGGCAGCAGCGCTGCTTGCCTCTATATCGTCAACGCCTGTAGCAGGATTTTCAACAATTTCCTTGAAGTCTTTCCAAACGGGAGCCTCTTTGTAAAGTTCCAGTGAGCCCACAGGCACATTGAGCGTGCAGTGGCTTGCGATATTACTAAACACTTGATTGTATGGATCAATCACGGGAGGAACTGCTGCCATTGCGTGAACAGATGTCAAGTTAGGACATTCGGCCACAGAATTCAAACCAAATGCGCTTACGCTTGCAGGCAACACTAAGCTCTTCACGTTAGAGTTGTAAATCAATGCACATTCGCCAATCTCTATGGTGCCTGCAGGAATACGATAAACATTTTCGGCGATGTTGGAGCAATATACCAGCGTTTTTGTTGACGTGTTCATCAACTTGCCGTCGGTATAGGAGAATGTGGAATTGTTTTCATCAATATAGATGTTTCTCAATGCGTCACAGCCAATAAATGCCCAGCCTGTGATTTTCTCAATCGATTTGCCAATGTTCAATGTCATCATTTTTTCGCATCGTGCAAATGCGCCGTTTGGGATAGTTGTCAGCCCATCGCCAGTGCTGAAAGTGGCGAGCATATCGCAATCGGCAAAACATCCATATCCTATAGATTGAACCGAAGATGGCAGCGCCACAGTGGTAAGCGACTTGCAGAAACGAAAAGCATTATCACCAATAGTTTTTACTCCGTCGGGCAGCTCCAGGCTTGAGAGTGCGTCGTTCCAAATAAATGCACCCTCACCAATCCGCTTCACTCTTGAACTGATAGTGACATTTGTCACCCCGCTATTGTGAAAAGAGTAATCGCCAATTTCAGTTACAGTGTATTCTCCTACGTTTTCTGGTATAACAAGAGAGCCAAGAGCTTCGTAGTTTTCGCCGCGATCGTAATAGCATATAGGGTCGGGATAAGGATAAGATGATGCCTTCGAAAGAACACCTGTGCGAATGAGGGGGAATATGGCCCAGTGAGTTTCTGCAGTCTTGTCGTTATCATTGAGCATATAATGAATGCCGTCGAAAACCACTGTTTCGTCGTCGTCAAATGTTGTTGCAGATGCTTTATTTGGAGCCAGCGCGACTATTAACGCCATGCATGCCAAAATTTTGAATACATTTTTTTCCATAGTCTAATACTTTTATTCTGAGTGATATTTATTTTCTTATAAAGTGCTTCTTGCCTTGGAAGATGTAGATGCCTTCGCCGAGGTCGTCGAGGTTTGTGGCGTTTTGCTTCACAATGCGGCCGTCGAGGCTGTACACATTGTTGTCGGCAGCAGCGCTGCTTGCCTCTATATCGTCAACGCCTGTAGCAGGATTTTCAACAATTTCCTTGAAGTCTTTCCAAACGGGAGCCTCTTTGTAAAGTTCCAGTGAGCCCACAGGCACATTGAGCGTGCAGTGTCCCACCACATTGGCAAAAACATAGCTTTTAGGGTCAATCACAGGAGGAACTTTTGCCATAGAATGGATTGATGTCAAGTTGGGGCAATAAGCCACCGACCACCATCCAAATTTGCTTACGCTTGGCGGAATCACCAGACACTTCACGTCGTCGCGGAAGTATAATAAACAATCCTGTATTTCTTCAATGCCATTAGGAATGCGTAAAGTGGACTTCCCTTTTGTGAAATGCACAATCATTTTCTGGTCGTTATCTACCAACGCGCCGTCGGTGAATGTGAAATGTGGATTGGCAGGGTCGATGTTGATTTCGCGTAATGCGTCACAGCCATAAAAGGCTGCCTCCCCAATCTTTTTTACCGATGGCCCGATGTTTACAGTTGTAAGTTTTCCGCATGCTTCAAGTGTGAGTAATCCGATTTCATCAACGCCACTGCCCGTGGAAAATTCTGTGAGGTTTTCGCAGTCAGAAAAGCAACCAATCCCCATTTTCTTAACAGAATTTGGTACGGTCACTGAAGTGATTTCATTGCAATGGCAAAATGCCCAGCTGCCAATCCAAGTAAGCGCTTCGGGCCACTCAATAGTGGCTAATTTTTCATTCCAGATAAACGCGCACTCTCCAATGGCTGTTACATTTTTCCCTATTTTTACACTTGTGATTCCGCTGTGGTTGAAGGCGTATTCTCCAATTATCGTTACGGTATATGCGCCCACTTTTTCAGGCACGACAAGCGCCCCCAAGTCTTCATAATTCACAGGATGCCCCTCTTCTTCTTCAAAAGAAGGGTAATAACCATAGGGATAATACACATCACGAAAAGGAAACAGAGAGCGTGCGCGTTTTGGCGCGCCTCCACCTGTGCGAATGAGGGGGAAAATAGCCCAGTGGGTTTCTGCAGTCTTGTCGTTATCATTGAGCATATAATGAATGCCGTCGAAAACCACTGTTTCGTCGTCGTCAAATGTTGTTGCAGATGCTTTATTTGGAGCCAGCGCGACTATTAACGCCATGCATGCCAAAATTTTGAATACATTTTTTTCCATAGTCTAATACTTTTATTCTGAGTGATACTTATTTCTTTATCACCCAAAGTTATATAAAATTATTGTAGAAAAGGACACTGAAAATCATTTTTCTTGAAAAAGTATACGAAAGTATACCATTTTGTTGAAAATAATTTAAAATTCAGCCTTGAAGGTGCCAAATTTAGCGCCTGTACCATAAAGTTTGAGAGTGGTTACTGTGTCTCTATTGGCTGGTGTGATAGAGGACATGTCTTGTTCTTGACCGATTTCTACTTTCCCAGTTTCTTGAACTGTAAGTTGAGCTTTTGCACAAAATGGCAGTACCAAATTCAATACTGCGAGAATAATTGTTCTTTTCTTCATAATTTAGTGAGTGTTTGATTAAAATTTAGTGAGTGTTTGATTAAAATTAATAAAAGCTAAACAAAATTAGACTATAAATTTTCGCTTGTCAATGTACTGATGTGTCGTTTTTCGTATGTTTTTCTATACTTTTGTATCAATTTTGCTGATTTGTGTGACACTTTAGTACTAAATTACGGGATTTTATTTTTTTGGGGGGAAGAAAAATCTTATATTTGCAATGATAATTTATAGTTAGATTTGTACAATGGAAGAAAAACTGAATAATCAAATATTACATACACAACCACCGTTTAGTGAGAAATATGTGAATTTAGTTGACATACTAAAATCAATTTCAATGTTAACAAATTGTACGGTGATTCTTTATGATTGTGTTAACGATGATATTGTTTTTGCAAATCTTAGTAATATTGTTTTGGATTCTCAAATTTCTGAATTCTCAAATCTAAATCTTCAAACGAAGTTAGGAAAACAAGGGATGAACAAAATGAAAGAAATTTGTCAACACAAAAGAGAATTTTTGAAAAATATTGATGACTCGGAAAAAAGAAATTTTGTGATTTCTGGGGATTTTGACATCGATGATGAGTTGTTTGGTGGAAATTTTGGCGTTTCGTTTTTGGGTGTTTCTGTTTCATTTACGGAATGTGGTAATGTGCATTATGAATTATTCAAAGCATATACGAGTAGGAAAGGCAATCAAAGGTTGGAAATTTTCAATCAAAAAAACGGAGATAGATGGAGCTATAACCATTTGCTGAAAAGATGGATTGGAAAAGGGGCTTTATCGTTGAGTAGTCTTGAAAAGCAAGTTATATCATTGTCAATAACTGGTCAAACAGCAAAGCAGATTTCTGAAAAGTTGGGGAGGCCAGAGGTAACTATAAAGAAAGCCAAATCACGGGTTATGCAAGCAGTGAATGCATCCTCAATGACGGAAGCGATACTTTTATTGTCGAATTACAAATTCAGATAGCATCCATCGTCTCATTATCTCGTTGACTTGCCATTGTCTCCGTGTTGTGGAATTCTGATATTTTGCTGCATGAGAGGTTTCAACTCGACATCCATGATTGAAACATCTTTCTTGTTATCCCATTATAAGTTTTAATGGGTAAGAGAAGTGTTCTGTTTATTGGTTGAAAAATGGCTAAAGAGAACCGTCCCCTTTAGCCATAGTTGGTGGTAAAAAAGGGCACTGCTGGTGTGCGGCGCCCTTGCTATGTGTAAATGTTTGGGAATGTTTCGTTATTCAGCAGGCTCTGCTGGGAGTGTGGCAACGGCTGCTTCTACCCATGCCTTCACTTCGTCGACTACTGGAACTTTCAAACCGAGTTTGTACTTCTTGTTGATGTCGAGGAGGTCTTGGAAGAGTTTGCCAGGGCGGTCGAGTTTGCCGAGAGCTTCCACAGTGAGGTAGCCAGCCTTTTGGATTGGCGCTACCCATTCTGCAGGCACGCCGAGCGCCACATAAGCGTCTTCCTTGTCGCGCTTAGCCACCTTTTCGGGGCGCATTTGTGGGAAGAGGAGCACGTCTTGGATGTAGCTGTTGCCAGTCATGAGCATCACGAGGCGGTCGATACCGATGCCGATACCACTTGTTGGAGGCATGCCGTATTGGAGTGCGCGCAAGAAGTCTTGGTCGATAATCATTGCTTCATCGTCGCCCTTGTCGGCGAGGCGCATTTGCTCTACGAAGCGTTCTTCTTGGTCGATAGGGTCGTTGAGCTCGCTGTATGCGTTAGCCAATTCCTTGCCGTTGACCATAAGTTCGAAGCGTTCGGTGAGTCCTGGTTTGCTGCGGTGCATCTTGGTGAGAGGCGACATTTCCACAGGGTAGTCGGTGATGAATGTTGGTTGCACGAAAGTGCCTTCGCAGAATTCTCCGAATATTTCGTCGATGAGTTTGCCTTTGCCCATGGTTTCGTCGATTTCCATGTTGAGCGCCTTGCACACTTCGCGAATTTCGTCTTCGCTCTTGCCGTTGAGGTCGTAGCCAGTCTTTTCCTTGATAGCGTCGAGGATAGGCAAGCGGCGATATGGAGCCTTGAAGCTGATGGTCTTGCCGTCGATTACGGTTTCGGGAGTGCCGTTCACAGCCACGCAAATCTTTTCGAGCAGTTGTTCGGTGAAACTCATCATCCAGTTGTAGTCCTTGTATTGAACATAGAGTTCCATACAGGTGAATTCTGGGTTGTGGTTGCGGTCCATACCCTCGTTGCGGAAGTTCTTGCCGATTTCGTAAACACCTTCAAAACCACCCACGATGAGGCGCTTGAGGTAGAGCTCGGTAGCGATACGCATATACATAGGGATGTTGAGCGCATTGAAGTGGGTCATGAATGGACGCGCGCTTGCGCCACCTGCGATGGCTTGAAGGGTTGGGGTTTCTACTTCAGTGTAGCCTGCTTCGTCGAGCACGCTGCGGAGCGTTTTCACGATAGTGGCACGCTTGAGGAAGGTGTCCTTCACGCCGTCGTTCACGATGAGGTCGAAGTAGCGCTGACGGTAGCGGAGTTCAGGGTCGTCGAAAGCGTCGTAGGTCACGCCGTCTTTCTGCTTCACGATTGGGAGAGGCTTGAGGCTCTTGCTGAGGAGCTTGAGGCTCTTGGCGTGAACGCTGATTTCGCCAGTTTGTGTGCGGAACACGAAACCGGTGATACCCACGAAGTCGCCGATGTCGAGGAGCTTCTTGAATACTTCGTTGTAGAGCGTTTTATCTTCATCGGGGCAGAGTTCATCGCGGTTAACATACACTTGGATGCGGCCCTTAGAGTCTTGCAATTCCATAAATGATGCCTTACCCATGATGCGGCGGCTCATCACACGGCCAGCCATGCGCACTTGGCGTGGTTCGGCTTCGTCGTCGCTGAAGTTAGCCTTTGCTTCTTCGCTCCATGCGTCGACTTCAAACTCTGCTGCAGGATAGGTGTCGATGCCCATCTCGCGCAGACGGTTCAAACTGTTGCGTCTTACAATTTCTTGTTCGCTTAATTCGAGAATATTCATATATAGTTGTTTAGTTTAGATTTCGTTTCAAAGTGCAAAGATAGTGATAAATTGGCAAGTGCCGAAAATTCGTGTGGAATTATTTCACCATCCCGCCAATTATGACACAGCCCCTTTCTGCATAAGTCTCGTTTTCTCCATCCTCCATTATTTTAGGGTGTTGCGTTCGAGATATAGCTGGAAGAATTGGTCGTACACCCAATAGCTATCACGTTCGCGAGTGATGAAATCTTTTTCCAATAGTCCTTTTACCGCCGATATTACTGCGCTGGCGGATGTGAGGCGGTGGCGCCGTACAAATTTGCTTCCCGCAACTCCTGTTGCCACGCGTTCTCGTGCAATGGCGAGTAGGGTTTCTCGCTGCTTCGCCGGCATTTGGTATAGCATTGCCTCATATGTGTCGGCCGACAAGTCGAGAATGAAATCTATGCCTTTGTCAATCATGTCGGCAGTGCATTCTTCTCCCACGGGAGTGGCTTGAAACATGTAGTTCATGAGTTTTTGGATGTAGGAGGTAATGTTGTTAAATCGTTCAAACAACGCCGGCACCACATCATCGGAAAGCTGCTTACCAGCCTCTTTATATTTCGAAGAAGCAAAGGCCTGATATTTGTCAACGGGGATTGGCTTGAGGTTGAAAATTGTAACCGATTGGTAGAATGGGCGTGATGCCGACATAAAGATTTCGCCCATAAGGTGACGTTGTGAACCAGAGAACACGAAATTCGCATTTGCACATTGCTGAATGTGTGTTCTAAGAGCTGCTTCCACGTTGCTGTTGTCGCTGTAATGCGTGATTTGCTGAAACTCATCAATTGCAATCAAACATCTGCGGTCGGCGCTTGCGAGATATTTGAAAATCTCGTCAAGTGTAGTTGATGGGTCGGAGATGGAACCGACTCCCACGCTCCATGAAGGCATGCCGTTGATGTCGAAGGTGATTTCGCTTCGCAATGAGGCAACAATTTGTATAAACCGCTCCCATGTAGAGCGCCCCTTGCTTCTGAGTGTTTCCAGAATTGAGCGTCCCAACAGGTTTACAAGGTCGGTAAGACTTTGGGTTGCGTAAATATCAACAATGAAAGTATAGTAGTGCGACTTTATCTCCTCTTGTGCAAAGCAGTGTCGTATGAGGTCGGTCTTGCCAAGGCGGCGAGGTGAAATGAGCGCTACATTATTTTCGTTGGTGAGCAAGCTGGTGAGATATTTTGTTTCCTCAACGCGGTCGCAGAAATATTCCGGCCCAGCATAGCCATTGGTTACGAATGGATTGTTCATAATAATTGGTTTTTTGAGGCAATTGACGACTAATTGCTTCGTTGCAACTGCAAAGTTACTAACTTTTTAGGAACAAAACCAGAAAATCTATCATAAAATGATAATCATAAAATGATAGCACTATTTCCAATGGATGGCAGAGAGGAGGCGGCGGTAGGCGACTGCCGCGAGGAGTGAGGCGCACATGTAGAGCACCATGAGCAGGTGGTTGTCGATTTGCCCGCGCATTTCAAGGGCGAAGAAGCGCACTACGGGGTGCATAATGAAGAGGAACGACGAAATTCCGCCTACCCACACGAAAGGCTTCATCATGGCGTTTCCGAACGATTTTACCAGTGCTATCATCGCCGCTGTCGCCACTATTGAGGAGAAAATCCACATCACAGGCGTTTTTTGCATGACGATGAACGCGATGGTCATCAAGGCGCACACTGCAGCCCACGCCCAACGGCTCATTCGGGGTATGCCACCGTAGCGTGCCACGAGCAGACCTGCCGAGAACGATAGTCCGGCCACGAAGAAGTTGTAGCGGAGTAGTATCATTTCGCGCCCAGCGTCGCGGAACCAGATTTGTGGCGCCAAGCAGACGATGGCGAAGACCAACGGCCACACCCAACGGCGCCAGGCGGCACCTCCGCGAGGCACATAAAGCACAAGGCGATAGATGATATAGAGCTCCATCATCAGTCCTAAAAACCAGAATGGGCCGGGGAACACGTAGCGGTAGGGAGGCATAATCCAGTTGGTGACCATCAGCATCTGCGCCACCCAATAGCGCTTGTTGGGCAGCATGGGGCTGTGGAAACAGTATGCCACAAGAATGGCGGCAAGGAGGCCGATAATCATCAGTTTGAAAAGTTTGGTGTAGTGCTTCCACACGAAAGTGTGTGGCGCAAGCATCTTGGAGGAGCCTTGCTCGTATTTACGCACGAGTCCGAAGGCACTCAAAAAGAGGAAAATGTAGATGCCGCAATAGCCCAGCAGTGTGCTGAGTTGCAGCAAAATGTTTGGTCCGGGGTGGGCAAGGCAGTCGAACAGCGCTTGGGCACTGCCGTATTCGAAGTTGTATTCGTTGCAGTCGTGGCCGGTCACGCCGAGCGTGTGCGCCAAATTGTGGGAGGCAATCAGCAAGATGCCCAGACCTTTCAGCGCCGCGCTTTCGCCGCGCGTGATGATGTCGGCTTTTTGATGTACGAGAGTCCTTGCCATTGCTTTGCTTTGGTTATTTTTTTCTGCTCAGAGTGAGGAAAGTGTAGGGCAGAGGGTTGCGGTCGTCGGCTTCGTGGCATTCCACATCGCTCTCCTCCCATTCGTCGGGGTTGAGAGTGGGGAAGAAAGTGTCGGCGTCGGGAAATTCTGCATCCACACGAGTGAGATAGATGGTGTCGACCATGTCGATGGTGGCCTCGTAGATTTGTGCGCCACCGATAATCATCATTTCGCCCGGCATCTCTGCTTTGGCGATGGCATCGTCGATGCTATGGGCAATGGTCACATTCTCAGGGTGGTAGTCGGCATTTCGTGTCACCACAATGTTTTGGCGACCAGGGAGTGCACCTTTAGGGAACGACTCGAAAGTTCGCCTTCCCATCACTATGCTATGACCCATGGTGATGGCTTTGAAGTGCTTCAAGTCGGCTGACAGATGCCACAGCAAATCGCCGTTTTTTCCGATAGCTCCATCGCGGGCAATCGCCACGATGGCAGAGAGATGTTTGCCCATTGTATTGAAAAGTTTATACCGAAACCACGCCCTTAATCAGGGGGTGAGGGTCGTAGCCTTCGATAGTGAAATCTTCGTATTTGAAATCAAAAAGGTCGGTCACATCGCGGTTGATGGTGATGCGAGGCAGCGGACGAGTGTCGCGGCTCAATTGCAGCTTCACTTGCTCCATGTGGTTGAGGTAGATGTGGGCATCGCCGAAGGTGTGGATAAATTCGCCTGCTTCGAGGCCGGTCACCTTAGCCACCATCAGGAGCAGCAGCGCATAACTGGCAATGTTGAATGGCACACCGAGGAAAAGGTCGGCGCTGCGCTGGTAGAGTTGGAGGCTCAGTTTACCGTTAGCCACATAGAATTGGAACATGGTGTGGCATGGTGGGAGCGCCATCTTGTTGACTTCAGCCACATTCCAAGCGCTCACGAGCATGCGGCGCGAATCGGGGCTGTTCTTGATTTGTTCCACCACTTGGCTGATTTGGTCGATTGTTCCGCCGTTGTAGTCGGGCCAAGAGCGCCATTGGTGTCCGTAAACCGGACCGAGTTCGCCATTTTCGTCGGCCCACTCGTTCCAGATTCTCACACCATGCTCCTGGAGCCAGCGCACATTGGTGTCGCCGCGCAGAAACCAGAGCAGTTCGTAGATAATACTCTTCAAATGCACTTTTTTGGTGGTCAGCAGAGGGAAACCGTCGGCCAGGTTGCAGCGAATTTGGTAGCCAAACACGCTCTTGGTGCCAGTGCCGGTTCGGTCGTGCTTCTCTGTGCCATTGTCGAGCACATGTTGAAGCAAATCAAGATATTGTTTCATCGCCTTTTTTGATTTTCTGTTTAAGATTACAAAATTACCACTTTTCTGCCAACTGACCAAATAGAGAATTGGTTAGTATTTGTCGAAGAATTTGCCTTTGCCGATGAGCCAGGGTGCGTAGCGGTCGATGGCCCACGCGAAGGGATAGATGGCAATCATCACCGCTGCCGCAATCACATATTTGAGCCAGATGTTGTCGTCGAGCACGCCATCGTAGAGGATGCGGTTGAGCACAATCTTGGCGACGCCGATGAAATAGTTTTGCAGACCGAGGTACACCGTGCCGCTTACCACCACAAACTCGATGATGCGACGGTGGCCCAGTTTTGCGGCAATCCACTTCGCCACGCAGAAGTAGCAAGGGATAATCATCAGTCCGGCAGCGATGCGCACGAGGCAGTACATCTGCGGATCGGTAGTGTGAAGCGTTGTGGCTTCCACCATGATGATGACCGACACGGCAGCCATAGCCACCCAGATGGCAGCACCCGGTGGCGTGCGGAATTCGAGGCGCGAGAGCATTGGCTTGAAACTGTTGCCGAGGGCGTAGAAGGGGAGGAAAAGTAGGGCGTTTCCGATGTTCCATAGGTGGCCTATGGTGGAAACGGTTGGGATTTCGTAGGGGATGAGATAGGTGCCAGCCGCCAATGCAAGGCAGGTGGGGAACACAAATCTGCGTGGCACCATGCGCTCAATGCACCAATAAAGAATCTGCATGGTGAACAGGCAAGCGATATACCAGAATGGAGCCACCACCGTCTGCGGGTTACCACTAACAAACTCGATAATCGGCTGCCACACGCTGATAGCCTCTTCTTCGGGGCCGACCATCTTCCTTCCCACCACCAGCCAAAGGGCGTAGAAGATGAAAAAGAAAGTGCAGTAGGGCACCAGAATCTGCTTGGCCCGGTGGCGAAGATAGGTGGTGAAGCGTGGCCATCGGTCGAAACTGTAGAGAAAGCCGGAAATGCAGAAGAAAACGGGCACGCGGAGGTTGAGAATCACGGCGTCGTCGAACAGCGCCAACCGTGGTGGTGTGTGAAACACAATCACCAGGAAGATGCTGAAGAATCTCACATAGTCGAGCCAAGCCTGTCGTTCTTGTCCTGTTTTCATAATTGTCGGTTTACTGCCGTTGATGCCGCTTCGCCTTTTGGAAAATGCAGAGGGCAACAGCTTCTGCTCCACAAAAGTAGTAAAAAATCCGATAAAACCGGCGAAATTTGTCTATCTCTGACCACCAAAAATGATTTCGTACACAAATCGGCTGCTTTCGTACAACGCCCGCCAATAGATTTTCGCGCTTCCAGAATTGGCACTATTTTTGCAACGAAAATCAATAAACCCAGAAAGTGCATTGGAGACAGATGGCAATATTTTGTTTCTCATAGGCATGATTCGTGCTATTTTTCGCTTACATAGGAGCCCCTATGCTCGTTCAAAATAGCGCAAATCCTGACGCTATGATAACCTGAAATCTTATCCATGCCCTAATGGACTTTCTGGGATTAACCTAAATATTTTATGATGAAAAAAACACTGATGATTATATCATGCGTCGTCGTGACGGCCGTGGTGATGAGTACGACCTGCTCTTTTAGCGAAGCACGGGCCAGAGCGAACGACATTTGTCTCCCACAAAGGGAGAAAGCGAAAATTGTATCGGAAACCAAAGGCATGGATTCTGACGACATTATTGACTATTGCGTGGCGCGCACATGCAAACTGCTGAGGTTTTCGTCGAGCAACGAGCCGATTCGCTACCACGAAGTGTCGGGGGCGAATTGTGTGAATTATGCAAAGTTGTGTGCGGCGATGTGCGATGTGGCGCTCGATGCCAATGGCTACAATTGCAGGGCTACGCCAGTGGTGGGCTATGTGAAAACGATGGGCGTGAATGTCAACACCGTGCTCAGTGGCTTGCTCTTCTGGAGCGACAGATGGAGCAGTTTCACCAAAGACCACGATTTCGTAAAAATTCAGTTCCCCGACAAGACCGTGTATGTGGATGCTTCCATGAAGGACCTTTTCGGCACTTCGCAAAAGCAAACCATCGAAAACGAGTAATTAACGATTAAATGTAATACGCAATGAAGAAAAAAGTGCTATTAGGAATAGTGATTGCCGTGTCGGCTTTGCTGTTGTGGAGCGTGAGCGATATCTCTATTTCAAAACCAAGCCCCGTACAAAAAGAAGTAAAAGCCGCTGACAAAGAGTTTAAGGAAGGCGATATCTTGTTTCAAATCTCAAAGTCGAACCAGTCGCCTCTCATCCAGTTGGGCACGATGTCGAAGTGGTCGCATTGCGGCGTGGTGATTGAAAAAGGCGATAAACTCTATGTGCTTGAAGCGTCGAACGTGGTGAAGCTCACCCCAATCAAGGAGTGGATTGCTCGCGGCCGTGGCGGTGTCTATCACAAGCGCCGTGTGTTCGACGAGGAAGTGAAAATCAAATACAAACAATATTTGGGCATCCCTTACGACTTGGCATTCAAGTTCGACAATGGCAAATACTATTGCTCCGAACTGGTGTATGTGATTTACCGCGACCAGTTGGGCAAGGAATTGTGCAAACCTAAAAAAGTTCGCGACTACTATTTTGTGGGCGGGATGAAATCTACGATGAAAAGGCGCAATATCGAGCTCGACCAAGAAGTGGTGGCTCCTTGCGATTTGCTCTAATGCAGGAGGGATTCGTAGGTGTCGGTTGAAATGATTTGGCCGTTGCTGCTGTCGGTGGCAACGGCTTTTTTATTGCCGTCGGGGAGGATGGTGAGCTGGAGGAGGTGATAGACAAAAATGTGGTATGTACATTTCACCGACCAGTAAAAATGAAAAAACACGATACAGAGTGTAAATTATCGGCAATTATTTTGGTTATTGCCGATAATTTATATAATTTTGCCCTCAAAATGGCAAATACAACTCAATATATAATGAACTTTGCTATGCAGAACAAAACGTTTTGTGTAGATGATCTGTTGTGTATGCTGCCGAAAGATAGTTCTACATCCCTTTCATCAATCAAGAGCACAATTACAAGGCTCGTCAGTTCTGGGAGGCTTGCACGTGTAAAACGTGGCGTCTATTCCTTTATACCAGCAATGAAGAACTCATTTGAAATAGTGATTGGCGAAAAGGAAAAACAACTCAATGACCTGCTGAAAGAGAAATTCCCCTTTGCTACATTCTGTATATATAATGGTGGAACGCTTGCACCACTGCAGCATCATCTTTCTTTTAATAATGCAACTTACATAGAAACGGAGAGAATTGTCATGGAGTCGGCATTTGATTATCTTCGAGACAAGGGTTATGAAGTTTTTTTGAATCCCAAATCTGGTATGATGTCAACTTACATTGATTTGAAGTCTGCACCAATCATCATTAAACCTTTGAAAACGGAATCGCCAACAACAGTGCAAGATGGAATAGTCATGCCGACATTAGAAAAAATCTTAGTGGACATACAGAAAGATGCTGATTTTAGCTATCTTCAGGGTACAGAAAGCGACAATATGCTTTCAAATGCAGAATCCCTATACATGATTAACTACTCACGTATGTACCGTTATGGTAGAAGACGTGGTTTAAACCTCAAACAAAAATGATAGATCCGAAGTGTTTTACAACAGAATGGATAGAAGAGAAGTCCAAGGCATTCAAATATCCAGACAAGAACCTCATTGAAAAAGTGATTCGTGCATTGTCTTTGCTTGACATGCTGGCACGTTCTGGTTGCCCATTCCACTTCAAAGGGGGCTCATGCCTCATGCTATTGCTTCATGATACTGCTCATCGTCTGTCAATCGATATTGACATCTTGTGTCCTCCTGGCACCAATATTGAGGACTATCTCAAAGACTATGCCGACAATGGATTTATTGATTACAAACTCGTTGAACGTAAACAGGCAGGTACCGATATTCCAAAGAGCCATTCCAAGTTCTTCTATCAGGTAGCTTTCAAAGCAGAGTCAGAAGCAACCTCGTTCATATTGCTAGATGTTCTATACGAAGACTGTCACTATGTGGACACCCAAACGGTTGCCATCGAAAGTCCGTTCTTGGAAACAACAGGTGACAAGGTTTATGTGCAAGTGCCATCCATAAGTGATATTCTTGGTGACAAGCTCACAGCGTTTGCTCCAGAAACTACAGGAATACCATATTATAAGAATGAAAAACTTGCAACGCTCGAAGTTATAAAGCAGTTGTACGATATAGGACGGCTGTTTGACAAGGTTAATGACCTTACCATTACATCCTCTGCTTTTCGAAAAATAGCCCCTGTGGAACTTGGATATAGAGGACTGCAATCAGATGACCTGACCCCAATCTTTGTTGATATCCGAAATACTGCACTCAACATATCCACACGTGGTTTTGTTGATAAGGATAAGTTTGCATTATTGCAAAAAGGTATCAATAATATAGGCTCTTTTATGTATCTTGGCGCATATCATATTGAGAATGCGACGACTGATGCAGCAAAGGCTGCCTATCTTGCTACTCTGATACAATATGGCATCAATGAAATAGAACATTACGATGGCGACCTTAGCGCGGTAGCGAATCTGTCTGTCAGCACACTGACCAATAAGCTGAACAAGATAAAATTGTCAAATCCAGAGGCGTTCTATTATTGGTGTAAGACGGATGCTATTTTGTCTTCCGTTTTATAAATTGTCTCTAATGCTGGAGGGATTCGTAGGTGTCGGTTGAAATGACTTGGCCGTTGCTGCTGTCGGTGGCAACGGCTTTTTTATTGCCGTCTGGGAGGATGGTGGTGGCAAACGTGATGTCGTGCACTGGGATGGGCGATTCGCTCTCCAGACGGCACTCGTAGGTGTCGTCAAGGATGCGGAATTTGAAGCGGATAGCGGTGCCGGTGTTGTTGCGGAAGCGCAAGTCGCGGTAGCCATAGGCCACGGTAGCATCCGAGCCGAGAGGGCAGAAGCGTGTCTCTTCGGTGTAGAGGTCGATGGAATGGGCAAATCGTTCGATGATTTCGAGGCCAGCCATCAATGCGAGATGGTATATGATGCCCGATGCTTGGCACAGACCACCGCCACTTTCGAGTTGGAGTTTTCCCGCCACGATGCTTCGCGATGCAGCAAAGTGCTTTGTGTTGGGGTCGCCCACGATTCTCCAGAACGAAAACACTTCGCCTGGCTTGATGGTGACGCGTTCAATGCGCTCGGCCGCCACACTCAAATTGTGCTTTTTCGCGTCGAGTGTGGTGCTCGGCTTGAAAGGCTGACTCAAGTGGATGTGGTGTGCAAACTGTGGACGCGCGGTGTCGTTGCCTTTTGCAAAGGTGTGAGCGCTGAAGGAATCTTTCAGATAGCGGAGGGCGATATGGAGGAAAATCTTGAACTTTTTCATGCGTTTTTAATCAGTTCGTAGACCACATATGAGCTATACGACTTCAACAGACTGCCGCAAAGCATGTAGTCGAGGCTGCGCATAGGTTTGCGCACGCTTTTGGGCAGTTGGTGGATGGGCAGCATCATGATGCCGTGACGGCGGCGAATGGTGAATTTCGTGCCGCAGATTTGCTCCACTTGCTCCAAATCGAGTCCTGTGCTGCCGTGCCAGTTTTCGCGCTTCTTTCCCAAGAGCGAGCGTCGGCGTTGCGAAGGGATGTCGAAGATGAAGCGTCCGCCAGGGCGGAGGATTCGGGCCATTTCATCGACGATTTCCTGAATCACAGCAGGCTCGAGGTGCATCATCAGGTGGAACGAAATCACGGTGTCGACGCTTTCGCCAGCCAGGGTGGTGGCTTGGCCGGGGGCGCAGATGAAGAGCTTAAGTGGATGGCGCTTGCGTGCTTCGGCAAGCATGCCCTCGCTGGCATCAACACCTATTTCGGCAAAGTCGGTCAGTCGGCCAGTGCCGCATGCGAGGTCGACCGTACCGCTTGGCGATACGCCCCATTTGCTGAGCACTCTACGCTCCTGATAGTCGATAAACTGTCCATAACTGTTGGCAAAACGGTCACGGTCGTAGTCTTTTGCGAGGTTGTCGTAATATTCTATAATAGTGTCGCTCATAATTACTCTGCAAAAATAATAAAAAAGAGCAACTTTCACCAAATTTGCGGGGAAAGTTGCTCGTAAAAATTGTTGCAAAAAGGTGGGGATTATGATTTTATCCAGCCTAAGATTTCTTTGAAGTTGAACTTCTTGCCGTAGCGGAGAATGCCGATGCGATAGATGCGGCTGCTCACCCAAATCATGCCAAGTGCAGTGGTGTAGAGTGCCACGATGCTGATGGCGATTTGCCAGAAAGGTACGTCATAAGGCAAGCGCACCATCATCACGATTGGGGATGTGAACGGAATCATGGAGCACCACATGGCAAAGGTGCCGTTGGGGTTGTCCATGCAGCCAATGCCTGCGTAGAGTGCCACGATCATCACGATAATGATGGGGGTGGTGAACTGCGAAGCATCGCTTGCCTGGTCTACCGCCGAGCCGAAACCCGCAAAGAGCGATGCATAGAGCAGATAACCGCCGAGGAAGTAGACTACGAAGCACGAGAAGATGCTCACGAGGTTTACGCTCTGCACTGCGCTGATTAATGCGGGGATTTCCTCCATGGTGTTGCCGGCTATGCTGAGGCCCAAACCGCCCACTATTGCGGAGATGAGAACGGCCCAGATGAGGAACTGGGTGAGACCTACCAATGCCACGCCGATGATTTTGCCCATCATCAACTGGAATGGTTTGCAACTGCTCACTATCACTTCCACAATGCGGTTGGTTTTTTCTTCAATCACGCTGTTCATAATCATGGCGCCATAGGTGAGCACAAACATGTAGGTGATGAGTGCAAGTGCCATACCGAGAAGCATGGCTGCAGTGGTTGATGATTCACTTTCGCTGCCGTCGTCGCTGAGTTTTACGCTGTTGATGTCAACGTACACCTGCGCTTCCTTTACCATCTTGTCGAGGTTAGGCACGCCCATCGATGCTATTTTTACGGAAGTGAGTGTGTCGTCGAGACATTCGGTCACATGCTTGATGAGCGCCATGTTGGCAGTGCTCTTGCTGTAGATGTTCACCTTGGCAGAGTCAAGTACATTGGCGGGAATCACCACCAGGGCACTCATGCTGTCGCCCGACTGGTCGAAAAACTTTTTGGCATCGGTCTTGCCAGGCTCGCCTTTGAGCGGAATGAAGCGGAACGATTCGTTGTCGGCGATTACTCCCGAAAGTTGGCCGGTTTCATCGATTACGGTCACTGTTTCGAGCGATGAACTCGACGAATTGAGTTCGGAAGTGAGCACGGGGATGGCCGCTATGATGACAAACAGGAATGGAATGAGCAGTGTGATGACGATGAACGACTTGCGTGCCACCAGCGCCATATACTCGCGTTGTATGATGAGGAATAGTTTATTCATTGTTTGAAGATGTTTTAACGGTTTCGATAAAGATTTCGTGCATGCTTGGCAGCAATTCGCGGAAGCCATTGAGGGCATATTGCTCGTTGAGGCGTGTAATCACGTCGCGAATGGCCGCTCCGCTTGCCAAACGGATAAGGGTGGCGCCAGGGCGCTTTTCCTCAATGGTGTAGAGCTCGTCGCAAGGCTTAAGCTCCTCGTCGCCAGCAAGCGTGATTTCGTAGAGATGCTTTTTGTAGCGCTGCTTAATGTCGGCCACATTGCCTTCAAGCACCACTTCTGAGTGGTTGATAAGCGTGATTTGCTCGCACACCTCCTCCACACTCTCCATGTTGTGGGTGGAGAAAAGAATGGTGGCGCCCTTCTTTTGCAACTCTAGGATTTCGCGCTTCAGCTGCTCTGCATTCACGGGGTCGAAGCCGGAGAACGGCTCATCGAATATAAGCAGTTTGGGCTCGTGAATCACTGTGGCAATGAATTGCACCTTCTGTTGCATGCCTTTAGAAAGCGTTTCCACCTTCTTGTCGCGCCATTCGGTGAGGTTGAAGCGCTCCAGCCAGAATTTCATCTTTTCAGTGGCTTCGGCTTTGGTCATGCCCTTCAGGCGAGCCAGATACACAATCTCCTCGCCCACCTTCATTTTCTTATAGAGCCCGCGCTCTTCGGGGAGATAGCCAATGTGTGCCACGTCTTCTGCGGTGATGGGGCGACCGTCGAGCATCACAGTGCCGCTGTCGGGACGGGTAATCATGTTAATGATGCGGATGAGCGTAGTCTTACCGGCGCCGTTAGGACCGAGCAAACCATAGATGCATCCTTTTTCCACGCTAAGGCTCACATGGTTGAGCGCCACATGCCCCTTATACTGCTTTACTACATCGTTGATTTCAATAAAAGCCATAGTTATAGTCGTTGAAATTAATTCGAATTAAAAATTATGCAAATATACAACATTTATCAATACACTTCCGTGCATCTCCTCATGTATCTTCCACCCAATAGACGCAAATCCACCCCCATTTACTACACTTCCCCCCCAATTTTTGCGTGGAGATGATTGGGATTTGCAAGCTAAAGAGCGCGTGATGATGAAAAAGGCTGCGACTTTTTTTGTGGTCGCAGCCTTTATTGTGAATAGAGATGTCTTTTGTTTCTTGTACAGTTGTACCAATTAGCTCTTTGAAGATAAGTGATTGGCTATAATATCTCTGTTTAGATTGCAAATAAATCTTGCGCTATAACTTCACATGTAGCAGTGCTTGAATACATGCCTTTCTTTACCCCGTATGTCGTTATGAAGGTGTTGACAATAGACTTGTTTGTTTTTGTCTTTTCTTTGAACAGTCCGGCTCTCTCTCGAATTCTTTCTGCATAGTCCGCCGTAATAGGATATTCACGTTGGCAAAACTTTATTTCGCAAAGATTGATCTGACGGTCTGCTCGTTCTATGACAAGGTCTATTTGTGCTCCCTTTTCATGAGGATTATTCTTTTGGGCTTTATATCTCCAAGACGATGAACTTGTAGAAATGCCAGAAATACCCAGAGCATGTCTTATTTGAGGAAGGTGTGTTAAACATATCAGCTCAAAAGTGTAACCTTGCCATGATTCTACGGAATGTGAGTTGAAGTTGTGGGTCCACCATTGCTCATCTTTAGAATCTGCTGATGCGATAAACTTGTAATAAAATAAGGTGTAGAAGTCGCCAAGACGGTATGTTTGCGTCCTATTATCTTTTGCATACTGATTTGATTAGTCTATCTGGCGCAAATATACATATAAAATTTGAAATCTGTATAAAATATTGGGGCTAATTGTACTTTTTCTATATGTTTTTGGTGAGATTTAGTATGGTTAGCCATATACTTTTTGTCGTGGCAATATTTATAGCAGGTTGTCCATCTACATTGATGACGAGTCAAAAAAGTCAACGGGAAAAAGTTTGATAGTAGGATGGTGGAGTTGTGCGTGTTTTGAAGTGAAAGAAAAAGGCTGCGACTTTTTTTAGGGGTCGCAGCCTTTATAGTGGTAAAATAGATGTTGTCTTGTTTTGGGTTATTTTTTGTAGGCGGCGATTTTTGCGGTGATTTCGGGGATGTCGATGTTGTTGAGACGGCCGTGGAATTTTTCTGCGCCTACGCCGAGGGTGAATACAGGTACGTAGCCACCAGAGTGTGAGCCGCTTGCCCATGAAATGCCTGCGCTCTTGTTGAGGATGTCGCGAGCCTTGGCAGCGAGAGCAGAGTTGGTGCTATACCAGTTTTCTTCTTTAGCGTTGCCCTCGAATGCGGCTTCGTATGCTTCGTGCAGAGCGTGTTCGTCGCGCCATGAAACCTTTACTTTGGTGAAGAGACCGAAACTTTCGCTCAGCACATTTTTAATGTCGTCCCAAGTTTTTCTCATTTTGTTTTTCTTGAGTTCATTGAGCTTGTGTGTCACGGCGTCGGTGCTGCAGGTTTGGTGTTGTAGCAACTCGAGGTTGAGGTGGTATGAGCCGTTTCCTGGCACGATACCGCCGGTTTCGTGGTCGGCAGTGACAACAATCAGCGTTTCTTTCGGATGCTTCTTGTAGAAGTCGATGGCGAGCTTGATGGCATCGTTGAAGTCGAGCACATCTTTGATGGTGGTCATCGCGTCGCGTCCGTGACATGCGTGGTCGATGTCGCCACCTTCAACCATGAAGAAGAAACCCTTCTTGTTGTCCTTCATCAGCATATTGATGCCCGTTTCTACTATTTGTGGGAGAGTGAGGTCGTCAGCTGTGCGGTCGATGGTGTAAGGAATGTTGCGTGGACGGTCTTTTCGTTGCACCATGATGAGTTTGTCAGCGCTTTGCCATTTTGTTCTTCCTTCTTCGTAGCCATAAGCCCAAGTGTAGCCATTGTCGGCACAAAGTTTGTGGAGTTCCACACCGTTTTCCTCTGGTCGGCGGAAGTCGGAGCCTGCGAAGTAGTCGAAGCCAGATTCAGCCATTTGCACACCGATGGGGTGATAAAAGCCACGGTTGATTTGGTGTGCATAGAACGCTGCCGGTGTGGCATCGTCGATGTTTACATTTGTGCAGATACCCACTTTCTTTCCGGTGTTTTTTGCCCAAACAGCGAGGCTGCTAACCGCTACAGAGTCGGAATTCATGCCGAGCATGCCGCTCTTGGTTTTGTTGCCAGTAGCCAATGCGGTGCCGGCAGCAGCGGAGTCGGTTACATCGGTGTTTGAAGCAAATGATGTGGCAAATGTAGAGAAGGGGAAGTCGGCAAATTCAAGATGTTCGATGCCGATGCGGCCTTTTAGGCTTGCAAGATACAGTTCAGTGACATTTACTTGGTTGAGGCCCATGCCGTCGCCGATGAAGTAGAACACGTATTTTGCTTGCTGTGCGAAGGCAGATGCTGCACACAATACACATAATGCTATAAAGGTAACTGACTTTTTCATGTCGTTGTTGGTGTTGAAGAATTGGGTTTGATGTTACAAAGATAACAAAAAATCACCTATGGTAGAGGGTGAATAATCATATATTTCGTTCATCTTGTTGAACTATTGTAGCATAGCGGACGCCAAAAAGAGAGCATGCTTGAGTGGACATGCTCTCTTCTGTATGTTGTTCGTCGTTGTTGGCGGCTTTTTAGAAAGTCTCTTTTCGTGCTTTCTTGGTGCCGTCGGCAAGTGTTTCCACGATGATGTTCACGCCATCGAATGGAGTTTCTTTTGCCACACCTTGGAGGTTGTAATATTTCACACTCTTCACTTGAGTGGTCTTCACTTCGGTTACTGCGGTAGGTGTTGCTGCTTCAAACACTGCAGTGATGGTAGCGTCGAGGTGGCTTGCAACCTTATCTGTGTGTTGGGCGATACAATCGTCTTCGCTAAGAGTGCCTGCACCACATACGGTGTTTTCTTCTGTAGCGGGGATGTTGATGTACATGTCGTCGCCCGTTGTTTCTGCTTCAACGTCTTCCCCATTCATCTTAAAACCAACGAATTGGTAACCTTCGTTTGGCTCTACATAGAGGATGAGACTGCTATAAGCATCGCTGAAAACACCATTGTTCACGGTTTTGTTGTAGTGCTTAGTTGCAAAAGTTGCTTGGGTGCTGATTGCGTCGTCTGTAGATGTGAACGAGCAATAAACTTTACCAGCGCCAGTTGGTTGTGCTTCAACTTGGGCATTGCAAGTAAACCAATAAGGTGTGCCGAAAGCGCTTGCTGAGAATGTGGTAGTCACTACGGCAACAATGAGAAGTAAAAGTTTCTTCATAAATGAAAAGTTGAAATTTATAAATAATAATTATAGATTCTGTTAGTTGCTAACTGTTTAGTTTTAACGAATTAGTGCAAAGTTATACAAAATATTTTATAATGAAAAGTTTTTGTGCGTTAAATCTTTCCCTTTTTCCTGTTTTTTGTAAAAAGATTGCGTATAGCACTTTGCCCCACCTTTTTCAGAAAAGGCGAAGTGGGGTGGGGTGCTATGCTATGATAAAGTGCGAGGGTTATGCGTCTTGGAATTGCATACCGTTGTCGAGAATCACTTCGAGTTTTGTGTACTCAGAGTGGAAATCGTTGGTGAGGCGTTGGCAGTAGAGTTCAGCCCAGTATTTTGCCAATGGGAGGTTGTGGTAGAGGCAATTGCCGCAAGTCTCTGGCGTGGTGGCAGGCACTTCGTTCTGCTCAACAATCCACTTCAGGCACTCGATGGTGACTTCTCTCATGCGTTCTGCGGTCCATTCTTGGTGGCCTTCAGCATTTTTCATAATCACATACATGCCGGTCATGCAGCCCATAGGTCCAACGTAAACAACATCCTGCTTCACACCTTCGCGGTTGCGGAACCAAGTGGCCATGAGGTGCTCGATGGTGTGCATTGCGGTAGGGTCGACCCATGGCTCCTTGTTAGGTTCGGTGATTCTGAGGTCGAAGGTGATGAACCCATCGTCTTCGCGAGATACGTAGATGCCAGGCTTGAGCACCGAGTGGTCGATAGTGAAAGAACTTACAACTTCCATAATTTTGCGATTAAAAATGATTTGTGCGGTTTTTTATTATGCAGCGACAATTGCGCTTTAAAGCATAAGGCCACTGCGCATTGGGTGTGCAGTGGACCTTTATGATACGTTGAAAAATGAGGGAAAGAGAATTATTCTTCTTCAGCTTCCTTCATTGTAGTGAACACGTTTTGAACATCGTCGTCTTCTTCCACAGCGTCGATCAGTTTTTCAACTGCAGCGCGGCCTTCAGCGTCGAGTTCCTTAGTGTCGGTAGGGTCGTAAACGAATTCAGTGCTTGTGATTTCGAATTCGTTGTCTTCAAGATACTTCTGAATTTCGGCATTTGATTCGAATGCACCAGAGATGATGATTTCTTCTTCGTCTTGGTCGAAATCTTCAGCACCGAAGTCGATAAGTTCGAGTTCGAGGTCGTCCAAAGTCACGCCATCCTTAGGCTTGATGTGGAAGTAGCACTTGTGGGTGAACATGAATGCCACAGAACCGCTGTTGCCGAGCGAGCCACCGTTCTTGTTGAAGTAGGTGCGGAGGTTAGCCACGGTGCGGGTAGTGTTGTCGGTAGCAGTTTCAACGAGCACAGCTACACCACCAGGAGCGTATCCTTCGTAGATTACTTCCTTGTAGTCCTTAGCGTCCTTGTCGGTAGCTTTCTTGATAGCACGTTCTACGGTGTCCTTAGGCATGTTGGCAGCCTTAGCGTTGCTCATGAGGGCACGCAGACGAGAGTTGGCTGTTGGGTCAGGACCGCCGGCCTTTACAGCCATAGTGATTTCCTTACCAA
Source organism: Muribaculaceae bacterium (assembly GCA_024400895.1). GTDB lineage: Bacteria > Bacteroidota > Bacteroidia > Bacteroidales > Muribaculaceae > Sodaliphilus. The sequence continues at coordinate 23,003 of JAKSMA010000001.1, forward strand.
TGCGGGTAAATGTACGCGACATATTACCCCATCTTTTCATTTTTCTTGCTTTGCGATATTCAAAAGCTCTTCCCATGTGCTCATGTCGTTTTTTATGTTGTTGTTTTTGTTTAGTTGCTGATTATTCGTGATGCTCACTAACGATTCCGATAAACACGAGGTCTTCGTCGGCATTGTTGATGAGGCTGTGGCCGTGGCCCATAGGGCAATAGTGCATTTGGCCCACGCCGAAGTCTTCTTCAGTGCCGTCGTCCATCACGATGTGCCCCTTGCCACTGAGGATGAAATAGGTTTCGCTATTGCGCTCGTGCATGTGCATGCCGATGGATGCGCCTGGGTGCAATGTGCCGTGCATGATGCGGTTTTGCTCATCGAGGTGAGTCTTCACCACATATTCCTTCTCGCCACCCTTGAAGTTGGGCACGATAGCGGCTTCCATTTTGCTGAAATCGATAATCATATTTCGAGTTGTTTAATAATCGTTTGAAAATTAGCGGAGTTGTGCGCCCACTTCCTTTTGGAGGTTAGCCACAATCTTCTTCATCACTGCTTCAATTTGCTTGTCTTGAAGTGTCTTTTGGTCGTCTTGGAGGAACATAGCGATAGCGTAGCTCTTCTTGCCGGTTTCAAGGTGCTTGCCTTCGTACACGTCGAAGAGTGTTACGCTCTTGAGGAGCTTGCGTTCGCTTTGTTCAACCACGCGCTTGATTTGCTCGTAAGTGACGCTTGTGTCGACGAGCAGAGCCAAGTCGCGGCGCACAGGCAAAGTCTTAGGAATGTCGTAGAACTTCACGCTCTTCTTTGCAGCGAGTTTGCAGAGCAAATTCCAGTTGAATTGTGCGAAGTACACTTCCTGTTCCACGTCAAACTTCTTAGCCACCTCTTCGCTTACCACGCCGAGAACACCGATGAGTTTGCCACCGCGATTTTTGTAGGTGAGTGCTGGAACCAGCAAATCGTTTTCCATTTGTTCAACCACCAGTTCCTTTTCGCTGATACCGAGGCGGCGGAACATGTTTTCAACTGCAGCCTTCAGGTCGTAGACGGTGAGTGGGCGAACAGCGTCGGCCCAACTGTCGTCGTGGTTGTTACCGGTGAGCCACATGCCAAGTGCTTGGTGCTCGGTGTAAGGAGCAAGAGCCGCTTCGGTGTTGTCGGTTTCGGCATCGTAGCGGTATACATCGCCGAATTCATACATCTTGAGGTTGCCGTTCTTGCGGTTGATATTGCGAGCGAGGCTTTCAAGGCCACCGAAGAGCATGGTTTGACGCATCACGTTGAGGTCGCCGCTGAGGGCGTTCATCAAGCGCACGCAGTTCTTTTCTGGGTAGCTTTCGAGTCCTTCGTAGTAGCTTGAGCTGGTGAGCGAGTTGTTCATGATTTCGTGGTAACCTGCTGCGGTGAGTTGCTCAGAGATGAGATTCTGCATATCGTCGCGGAAGTCAACATCAGTCTTGTTGCTGAGCGTGCCCTTCACTTCACTGGTGAATTCCACATTGTTGTAGCCATACACACGGAGAATGTCTTCCACCACGTCGCATGGGCGTTGCACATCCACACGGTAGGTAGGAACTACGATATTGATTTTTTCATCGTCTTCGCTTTCAATCTTCATTTCAAGGCTTTCAACGATGCTCTTGATAGTTTCCTTGTCGATGTCCTTGCCGATGAGGCCAGTTACATAGTTGAACTTCAATTCCACAGGGAAGCCAGGGAATTCGCGGCTCTTCATGTCGATGATGTCGCCACAAATTTCACCGCCAGCGAGTTCCTTCACGAGAAGGGCAGCGAGTTTCAAGTTGTAGACGGTTTCGTTAGGGTCGATACCGCGTTCGAAGCGGAACGAAGCGTCGGTGTTCAAACCGAAGCGGTGAGCGCTCTTGCGCACCCATGTTGGGTGGAAGTAGGCGCTTTCGAGGAACACGTCGGTAGTGGTTTCGGTAACGCCAGAATCAAGGCCACCAAACACACCGCCGATGCACATAGGCTCTTCGGCGTTGCAAATCATGAGGTCGCGGTCGGTGAGTGTGCGTTCCACACCGTCGAGGGTGGTGAACTTGGTGCCAGGAGCCACGGTCTTCACAACCACCTTGTCGCCTTTCACCTTAGCAAGGTCGAAGCAGTGCATAGGTTGGCCGGTGCCAAGGAGTATGTAGTTGGTGATGTCCACGACATTGTTGATTGGGCGTTGGCCAATGGCAGAGAGGTGGTCTTTGAGCCACTTTGGACTTTCCTTCACTTTCACGCCGCGAATGGTGAGGCCGCTGTAGCGAGGGCATGCTTCAGTGTTTTCCACTTCCACAGGAATTGCACCGTCGGCACGGTCGGTCTTGAATGCTTCCACACTTGGGCGGTGGAGGCGGGTTTCGTAGCCATTGCGTTTCATCCATGCATAGAGGTCGCGAGCCACACCGTAGTGTGAAGCGCCGTCCACGCGGTTAGGGGTGAGGTCTACTTCGATGAGCCAGTCGCTGTCCACGCCATAGTATTCAGCGGCGGGAGTTCCCACTTTGGTGTCGGCAGGGAGCACGATGATGCCATCGTGGCTGGTGCCCACGCCGATTTCGTCTTCGGCACAAATCATACCGCACGATTCCACGCCACGGAGCTTAGAGCGCTTGATGGTGAATTCGTCGTCGCCATCGTAAAGTTTAGTGCCGATAGTTGCCACAATCACCTTTTGTCCGGCGGCTACATTGGCAGCGCCACACACGATTTGTGATGGGGCTTCGCCATTGCCGAGGTCGACAGTGGTCACGTGAAGGTGGTCGCTGTTGGGGTGCATTTCGCAAGTGAGCACTTCGCCCACTACGAGCCCCTTCAGACCGCCTTTGATAGTTTCTACTTCTTCAAGAGCACCAACTTCCAAGCCGAGAGAGGTGAGCGCAACGCTCACTTCTTGTGGAGTCAAATCGAAGTCGATGTATTCCTTCAACCATTTATATGAAACGTTCATAACTTGAGATATGTATTTTTTGTTGTTTTATTTCTGCGTTGTGAGGCACTCACAAGTGCCTATATTCGTGCAAATTTACAAAGAATTTTCCATTTGCCCAAATAGATATTTGAAAGTGCGGGGCAACTGTGCCAAAAAGGGTTGTTGGAGGGAGGATTTTAGTGGACGTGTGTGGAGATTGATGGCGTGTGTGAGCACCCGAAACAATTGAAACACCCGAAACACCTGAAACACCCGAAACACCTTTTCGGTACCGTTTTGACTGCGGAATGGGTGTATAATGTGCAGTGAATGTGATGTTTGACGTGGCTTTGTGGTCGAAATTTCTATTGGAAACTGTAAGCAATTGCGTGTGGGAACATTGAGATTTGAAAGTTGAGGCACTTGTTGAAATAAAAATCGGGCAAACGCTATTTGTGGCAATCCACCAAGTGAAACATCTGGGATGAAATATTCAATATGACAAAGAACTCTGCTGCGAAGATAAGTTTTTTTTAGCCATGAACAATGCCAAAAGGGGATTTCAAAATGCTCCACACATAATAACTACAAAACAACTTCATGTATCTACAATTCTCAAATTCTGTGTTTTGTAAAAAAACGTAATCAACATGAGATAACTATCCCCACTATATTTCCACTGTTTTGAAGCATTGTATTACATGCTCGATAGGGTGGCGGGATTGGAAACATGCAAAAAAATGCACCCGTCGGGAGTTGAAACCCGTCGGGTGCTGTATTTATGTGTTGGCTGATTCTGCAGTGTGCAGAGTCGGCACTTCGGATTAACCGAGGATGAGGTTAACGAGAGCGGTAACGTCAGATACGTTAACTACGCCGTCGCCGTTGATGTCGCAAACGCTGTCGCTGTATTCTGCTTCACCAAGAATCTTGCTGATGAGAGCAGTAACGTCAGATACGTTAACGATGCCGTCGCCGTTGATGTCGCCAGGGATGCTACCAGCTTCGTCCTTCACTTCTACAGGGAGGAGTTGGAGTTGGTCTTTGTACTTAGCTACGAAACCAGTTACGGTGAAAGTCTTGCCTGCGAGAGTTTCAGGAATCTTCACTGCACTTGCAAACTTGTTGAACACTTGGAGGTCAACAGTGCCGTCGTTACCAGTGTAAGTGTCGGCAGTTTCAGTAGCGGTGAGTACTACGCCAGGGATAGTAACATATTGGTGAATCATGTCTTGTGAAAGGTCTTCGAGAGCCAATTCTTCTGGTTCTACAGGAGCGCCTTCGCCACTCTTCACTGCAGTAGCGTCAACAGGAACGATTTCCTTGTAGCCATCGTAAGTTACCCAGTGAGCAACGAGGTTCTTGATCTTGTCACCGTTCACAAACTTGTTGGTGAGGTAACCGTAAACCAAACCGAAGGTGTTGTCGTCCTTCACATACATGTAAGAACCGTTTTGGTAGATAACGCTGAGTTCAGCAGAAATCATACCCTTAACGCCTGAAGCGAGGCTGTAGAGGCCGTTGATGTCGGCAACAGGGTCAACTGGCAGTGGATCGCCGTTTTCTTGAGTGATAACAACAGGGATTACTTGGTAGTCGGTAGACTTGGTAGAGCTGTTGTAGTGTGAACCGATAACAGCGTATACGTTGTACTTCTTGCTGTAGTCCTTAGGAAGTTGAGCGCCGAGGTTGCTGAACCAGAGAGCTGTGTTGCCTGCAGCGTCGGTAACAGTACCAGCAGTGGTGTTGATGGTAGCGCTCTTGATGAGGATGTAGTGACCGAAGTTAGCGTGGCTCATAGTAGCAGCGGTGAGAGGAAGCTCTTCAGGAACGAGTTCAGCCTTTCCTGATGGAGCCTTGAAGTTCTTAGGAGTCTTCAATTCTGGTTCACCGTTGTAAGTGGTCTTGGTTCCGCTGAAGCCAGCTGGAATCACGTCGCCTTGTTCGTAAGATTTACCTACATTGCCGTAAACGAGCATGTAGCCAGTGTTGTCCTTAACCCAGAGGTTTTGACCGCCTTGAGCAATCACAGTGACAGGGTTGCGGAAGGTAGCTTCTGAGTCGTTAGCGAGTTGTTGGTATTCAGCGATGCTTACGCCTTCAACTGAGCTGGTGTCGCCAGCCAACTTCACTGCTGTTGGGAGCATTACATAAGAAACGGTGCCGGCTGTCTTGTCTTCCCAAGCGCCAACGATACCGTAAACGTCAACATTTACAGAGTCTTTCTTTTCAGAGAAACCACCCATACCGGTTTGGCAACCAGCAACACCGCTCTTGTCGGTGATGGTCTTGTTGAGGAAAGAAGTGGTAGCGCCCTTAATCACTACATAGTGACCGAACATGTCCTTAGCGATGTCGCTTACTTGGATCACTTCTGGGTCAACAGGAGCGTTAGCGCCCTTTTCGAGACCGCTGTTAGCGTCAACTACCAATTCAGGTTCGCTCTTGTATGTTTTCTTCAAACCGTTGAAGCCAGCTACGATTTCGTCGCCGTTCTTGAAGGTCTTGCCTACGTTGCCATAGAAGAGAGCGTAGCCAGAGTTGTCCTTAGCGTAGATGCTGTTGCCGTTTTGTGCGAGCACGGTAACTGGGTTGGCGAAACGCACGTGAGTTTCGTCAGCTACTACTTGATAAGCAGCGATGTTGCTTACTTCAGTCACTTCGCCCATCACGTATTCGTTGCTCACTACGTCGCTCACCTTGCCGTTGAGAGCTGCGATAGCCTTAACGGTGGTAGTAGCGGTGATTGCGATAGGAGCTGTGTACTGTGCAGAAGCGGCAGTTGGGTTGGTGCCATCGAGAGTGTAGTGGATGGTTGCGCCCACGGTACCAGTCTTCAATTCGAGG
>JAKSMA010000010.1 GCA_024400895.1 Muribaculaceae bacterium
AAGTAAGTGATGTGTTCCAATTGAAAAAATTGATGAGCATCAGTACTGCCATTCCTAAATAGACAAGTACCATAAACAAACCAAAGAACACACGCAAGGCTCGAAACATTTTATTACCAGTTTTCTTCATTACTTTCTTTATAATGTTGTCGTTTAGACAATGGCAAACCCAAAAGGTTTACTGACAAATGTACATTTTAAAACGACATTATTATTAACGTGTAAAGTTAAGCATTTTTACCCAAATAAGCACTAAACTGATTTCACTAATTATAGAAAGTTAACGAAAAACAGAAGATAAAATCATGTGAAGGTGATAAGAGCAGGTAAAACCATTAGCGTTGAGTTGATAAAAAGGGATTTTGATGAAAGGAGCAACAGCTATCGGAAAACGCTTTAAATTCCATCATTCAGATAACTTTTAGGCCAAATACAAAAAACATTGAATCGAAACACCTGAAACACCTGAAACACCTGAAACACCCTTTTTGATTTCGCTTTTGGACCAAAAAAAACCTCAATTTCTGGTCCATATCGAAAATGGACACTGTTTTCGTGTTTTGTGTGAAACACCCATGTATTATTGTCAAACATGCCAAAGACTCTGTTGCAAAGATAGGGATATCGCCATGCGGTGGCAATGTCGAAAAGGTATTGTATTCGCTCACATAGGCGGCCTTATGCTCATTAAATTTGGTGGAAATCCTAACACCATGACAATCTAAATTCTAAATTCATTAGCGAATGAAATTTCAGGGCTAAACGCTATGCACAGGGATAGCTTTTCTGTGGTTAACTGAGTTGGGATTTGGAATGGAACAACCGTTCATAGTACCTAAAAAAGTCGCAAACGCGAACGCTTGCGACTTTATATATAATCCCAAAAGAGGGAATTAATCAAGAAAAACTAAATTAGTTTTGGAGCTTGAAGGTAACAGGAAGAGTGTACCATACGTTAACAGGTTGACCATTTTGCTTACCTGGAGTAAACTTAGGAAGACCTTTAACTACGCGTTTTGCTTCGTTATCACAGTCAGGGCTAAGTGAGCGAACAACCTTCACTTCACCTACGCTACCAGTTTTGGTAACAACGAATTGAACGATACACTTACCTTGAATACCTTGTTCTTGAGCCATTGGAGGATATTGCATGTGAGAAGCAATGTGCTTCATGAGAGCAGCGTCGCCACCAGGGAACTGAGGCATCTGTTCTACAGAAGTAAATACCTTGTTTTCTTCAACAGGCTTTGGTGCTTCCACTTGAACCTTTTGTTCAACAACTGCAACTGGCTTTGGAGCTTCCTGAGGCTTGATATCATCAACAATACCACTGAGTTGACCTTCTACGTTTTGAGCAGAAATGTCAGCTTCATTCTTTTCAACTTCAGTAGTAAGTTGAGGTGGCTGAGTTACCTTTTCGTCAGGAACGATAGCAAGTTCAGTAACTTGTTGTTGAGCTTCTTGAATTTCTTCAGGTTCTTGCTTTTCTTCTTGCTTAATTTCTTCGACATCTTCTTCTGAATCTTCTTCTGACATTTGATTAACAACAGTTTCTTGTTGTTGCTTCAAAAGAGCTTCACGAGCCTGTTCAGCTTGCCAATCCATATATTTGGATACACCGAAGTAGATTAAGCAGCATGCAATAAAGCCAATAACAATCCACATAAATGCTACATTGTGGCGCTTTGCAGAGGTTTGACGCATTACATATGCACCAAATTCCTTATTTTTACCCTCAAAGACGAGGTCGCACCATTCTTTTGATGTAAGATCTACACTATTTGCCATAATCTTCTTTGTTTAAATATTAATAAATCCACATCATTTCTTAGCACTGGGCACAGGTGGGAGTTGAACACCCTTAGCCTGCAATGCGGTTGAATCATCCTTACTGAGAGTTTCGATCTGGAAGGTACCAATGCTGTTAATTTGCATTTGGTCGAGAAGACCAATCACATCGGCATAGCTTGCGCGGCTTGTAGGCTTAATCATCACGATTGGAGTTTCGTGAGCAGCATTAAGTTCGGCAAGTACCTTTGTTGCATCAGCTTGATATGCAGCATCGTTTTGTGCATCATCATTAGAGTAGCCATGGTTTTCCCATTTCTTCTTGTATTCGCCAATCTTCTTCAAAGCCTTTTCATTCTTCTTTTGGAGAATGGCAGTAAGGAAGTTGGTGTCCTTAGTACCCTTGATGCCGATACCTTTAGCTTCAATCAGCTGTGTAGCTGCTTGAGCTGGATCGAGCTTACCTTCATAGTAGTAGAACTTAGAATTGCTCTGCACTGACATGTAATTGCCATCCTTCTCTTCTTCCTTACCATCGAGGATGATAGTGAAAGCTTGAGATTCTGCAGCTTGGTTCTGGTTCTGTTCTTGCTTACTTTCATCGCTGTTCGAAGGAAGAGCGATTTTCAAAGTTTGAGACTTCAACATAGTTGTACACAACATAAAGAATGTGATCAACAACATGTTCATATCAACCATAGGAGTAAAGTCGATACGGGTCTCAAATTTTTTCTGGTGACTTAAATTTTTCTTTCCCATATTAAACTTTAATCTTTAGCGGTTTTAAGTGAAGTCATCAATGTAAACTTGTTACGCTTGATAGACTGCAAGTTGTTCATTACAATTTCGACCATACGATAAGGAGTGTTAGCATCGGCCTTAATAGCGATAGCCTTACCACTTCTTATGTCTTCTGTTGCATCATCACGTTGTGAGAAAACTTCAGCAGCAGCGCGAATCCATTCCTGGAATTCTGTCATTTCGCCGCCATAGGTAGTCATATTGAGAGGAATACCTGGGCTTTCCTTAAGCGCTTCTGCACGTTCGTTAACTGGAAGATCGAGCCACTTCTTCAAATCTTTGATTGGGTGACCGAAAGCATTGAGCTTAGCGAAATCTTCATAGTTCTGTGCAGTGAAATTAATGTTGTGCTTGCTGGCCATGATTTGCAGAATTTGCTTCTTCACGTTTTCAGTGGTGAACGCAGAGTCAGCATCATCTTTCTTTGAAGCGCCCACAATTTCCATGTACACTTGTCCATGGCCATCGTGTTCGTTTTGGCTAACCAGCACAGTAATCAATTTCTGTTCAGGCACTACATCTTCTGAAACAGAAGCTGGAGTAATCACCTTAACTGGTTCTTCCTGAAGGAAGGTAGATGTCAACATGAAGAAAGTCAGCAGAAGAACGGTAACGTCCGACATAGCGGTCATGTCGATACGTGGGTCTTTTTTCTTAACTTTGACTTTTCCCATTGTTATTACTTTAATTTACTTTTTAAAATTGTTAAAAACTCACTACTTGAAAATTAGTTAGCGTGGTTAGCAGCGTAAGCGTTTACGATAGCGAAACCAAGTTCGTCAACTGCGTAAGTGAGGTTGTCAATCTTGTTAGTAAAGAAGTTGTAACCAATGAGTGCGCAAACTGCGGTCAAGATACCAGATGCAGTGTTCACAAGTGCTTCAGAAATACCCTTAGAAAGTTCTGCAGAGTCAGGAGCACCAGCGTTACCAAGAGCTTGGAATGACTTGATCATACCAACAACAGTACCGAACAAACCGAGGAGGGTACCGAGAGTAGTCATAGTTGCCAAGATTGGGAGGTTTTGTTGCAATGATGGCATTTCAAGAGCAGTAGCTTCTTCCAATTGTTGTTGGATAACAGCGAGCTTTTGTTCCTTAGGAAGAACTGTGTTAGCTTCCATTTCTTTGTACTTAGCGAGAGTAGAGAATACGATAGCACCAACAGTACCTTGTTGCTTCTTGCAGAGGTCTTCAGCCTTAGCAACGTTCTTTTCGTTGAGAGCCTTCTTAACTTCAGCAACGAACTTAGTTTGGTTACCCTTACCAGCAGCCTTACCAAGAGCGATGAAACGTTCAACAGTAAGAGTGAGCACTGTCAAAAGGCAAGTGAGAATGAAAGGTACAACGAAACCACCAAGGTACATAGTACCGAGAAGGTTAGTTGGGTTGCTTGTTACGCCTTCTTCCTTAGTTGGAGCGAAGAAGTGAGAAGCGTAAGAGTTGCCATCGCTATATTCGAAGAAACTACCCAAACCAAAGAGGTAGAAACATTCTGCAATTACGAAGCAGATTAAAATTACGATAAAAGCATTCTTGATGCCACCTACATTACTGCTAACACCGTTGTTAGCTTTCTTTGCTGCAGGAGCCTGAGGTTTTGGCTGCTGAGCAGTTTGCTTTGTAGCTTCCATAAATTTAAATAAAAAATAGTTAAAAAATTAATAAATTAAATAGTTAATATAAAAATTAGTTTTTGTTTAAAGTCCGTTCTATGCCTTTATTAGCGGGCAAAAAATCAGTTCACAATGCTATTAAGCTTATGTTCACCACTTTAAAGGAAATATCTACCCAACATCATTTTCATGTAGGCGTAGCATTCCCCTAATTCAAGGCAAATTTATTACAAAATATTCAAAAATGAAAGTATAATGAACATTTTTGACCCATTTTTTTTATTTTTTTTCTGCGATTCAAAAGCCGTTGTATAAAAAACCAAAGAAAATTCGGCAAATCCAAACAGGAAACGCGCAAAAAGAGTGAACAAAATAACGTAAATTTAGAATAATATTACTAATACATTAAATTATATAAGATAAAAATTGTAACTTTGCATATCATAATCAGACAACACTACAATTAAGAAAGAATATGGCAACATTGATTAAACTCAAGAAAGGCTACAACCTCAACATCGAAGGGGCTATCCTTTCCGACGAAGTTGCTCAGGGTGCAAAAGCATCGACTTTTGCTGTTGTTCCCGGCGACTTTACCGGAATCATCCCCAGAATGGATGTGAAAGAAGGAGAAAAAGTAGCCGCTGGCGATGTGCTATACCACGACAAAAACTTTGAGAGCATCAAAGTGGTGTCACCTGTTGCAGGTGTAGTGAAATCCGTAAATCGTGGCGAACGCAGAAAGATTGAATCAATCGAAATCGAAACTGACAATTCCGACAGTAAAAAAACTTTTATCACAAAACCGACAAGTGCAAAGGCTTTGCTTTTGGAATCTGGCCTGTGGAGCATGATGAGACAACGTCCTTACGACATTGTGCCAAAGCCAAACGCAGAAATACGCGACTTCTTCGTGACCTGCTTTGATTCTGCTCCTTTAGCGCCATCATTAAGCATCGTTGTTGGAGAGAAAAACAAATATATCAACAAAGGTGTTGAGGTTCTCAAATCTCTAACTAACGGTAATGTGTATCTTGGTTGCCGTGAAGGCGAAGAGTTTGAGGCAACAGGTGCTGAAACGGTAGTATTCAAAGGTCCACACCCTGCTGGTAATGCAGGCGTGCAAGCAGCCAACATCGCCCCCGTTAACAAAGGTGAGACAATCGTCACATTGGATGTTGTGACACTTGCCCGCATCGGACACCTTTTCACAGAAGGATATGTGAATTTCGAAACCGTTGTGGCAGTAGTTGGTTCTGAGATTGAGAATCCAAAATACGTGTCATCAATTATGGGATGCCCTGTGTCGACGCTCGTTGAAGGCAATATGAAAAGCGATAGCGGAAATGCGCGATTCATCAACGGCAATGTGCTCAGCGGTGTACAGATTGAAGCAAATTCATACTTGCGTGCCCCATACCGACAAATCACTGTCATTCCCGAACTCATCAAGAAGGATGAATTTATGGGATGGGCATCATTGAGTCCTAAAAAATTCAGCGTTTACCACAATTTCACCCACTGGTTATTTGGTGGAGCTAAGAAATCAAACAAGGTGGATGCTCGAATAAATGGCGGCGAACGCGCCATCGTGATGAGTGGAGAATACGACCGTATGCTCCCGATGGACATATATTCCGAATTCCTAATTAAAGCCATCATCGCTTTCGACATCGACAAAATGGAGCAACTTGGCATCTATGAGGTGGCTCCTGAAGATTTTGCACTTACCGAATACGCCGACACATCAAAGCTTGAATTACAACGCATCGTTCGTGAAGGTTTGGACCGCATGCGCAAAGAGATGGAATAACAATCAACTGAGTATTAATCAACAAGAAAATATATAATAGTGAAAGCTCTAAGAAATTTATTGGACAAGATGAAACCATCGTTCCAAGAGGGAGGCAAATTTGCCAAACTCCAATCGGTATTTGATGGTTTTGAAACATTCTTGTTCACGCCCAACACAACATCGCGTTCGGGCGCACATATTCATGATCAGAACGACATGAAACGTACCATGAGCACTGTTATCCTCGCACTTCTCCCCTGCCTGCTTTTTGGCATGTACAATGTAGGCTATCAGCACTATCTCGCGATAGGAGAAGCTTCAGCTGCCTGGACCTCAATGTTCATATATGGCTTCCTCGCCATGCTGCCTGTGATTGTGGTAAGTTACGGCGTGGGCCTCGGCATAGAATTCGTAGGTGCACAAATCCACCATAAAGAAATCCAGGAAGGCTTCCTCGTTACAGGTATGCTCATTCCTCTCATTGTGCCAATCAACACCCCATTGTGGATGACCGCTGTGGCAACAGCATTTGCGGTTGTCTTTGCAAAGGAAGTGTTTGGCGGCACCGGTATGAATATATTTAATGTGGCACTTATCACTCGTGCATTCCTTTTCTTCAGCTATCCATCTTGGATGAGTGGCGACAAGGCATTTGTGAAGACCGATTCTATTTTCGGATTCGGCGGAGGTAATGTAGCTGACGGCTTCTCAGGCGCGACACCTCTTGGACAAGTGGCAACAAATGCGGGTGAAAGTCTGGGACAGTTGAAAGATGTGGTTGGTGGTGAAATCACCACTATGGATGCTTTCTGGGGATTCATTGCCGGTAGCCCTGGCGAAACCTCAATGGTCGCTATCCTCATCGGCGCTGTTATCCTTCTTGTCACCGGCATCGCTTCTTGGCGAGTGATGCTAAGCGTTTTTGCTGGCGGCTTGGCTATGGCAGGCATTGCTCACGCATTCCCAAGTGCAGCCTACCCTGCATCGTTTATCGACCCATTTGCTCAACTCTGCTACGGCGGTTTTGCATTTGCTGCAGTGTTTATGGCTACCGACCCAGTAACTGGTGCTCGCACTAAAGCAGGCCAGTATATATTCGGATTCCTGATTGGTGTTTTGGCCATTTTAATTCGCGTTTACAATAGCGGTTATCCTGAAGGTGCAATGTTGGCAGTGCTGTTGATGAACGCATTTGCGCCACTAATCGACCATCTGGTGGTTAATCGCAATATCCAACGCCGTTTAAATCGTGCAAAAGCTAAATAATAGAGGAGGAATAAAGATGAACAAAAACAGTAATACTTATCAAATCGTCTACTCCGCTATTATGGTAATAGTGGTGGGTGCAGTACTGGCTTTGATTTATATGCTCTTGAAGCCAATGCAAGACCAAAATCGCGACAACGACACAAGAAAACAAATTCTGGCTGCCATTAAGGTGACTCCAGAAAATGATGAAGCAATCGCTACAGATTTCAAAACATACATAGTAAAAGAATATCTTGTAGACAAAAAGGGTGCTGTGGTCGACAGCAGTGAAAATGTAGCATTCAACGTAAATATGGGAAAAAACATGAAAGAAGCTGAACGAAAGCTCCCCGTATTCGTTGCTAAGGTTAAAGATGAAACCAAATACATTATTCCTGTGTATGGTGCCGGTCTGTGGGGACCAATTTGGGGCTATGTGGCTATGAATGCTGATGGTCAAACAATCTATGGCACCAACTTCTCACATGAAGGGGAAACTCCTGGACTCGGTGCAAAAATCACTGAAAGCGATTTCCAACAAAAGTTTGAAGGCAAACACATATATATGGAAGGTGCTTTCAAATGCGTGGAAGTGGTGAAAAAAGGACAAAAAAGCCTTAATGGTGCAGAAACAATTGATGCAATCTCTGGTGCTACCATCACAAGCCGTGGCGTATCATCGATGATGAACGACTGTTTAGCCCCCTATGACGCATACTTAAAGACACTTCAAGGTTCAACCAATAAATAATTAATCACTATGTTATCAAAAAGAAGTAAAGAAATCATTTTCAACCCATTCTCAAAAGAGAATCCTGTACTTGTGCAGGTGTTGGGTATCTGCTCCACTTTGGCGGTAACAGTGAGTCTCGAACCTGCCATCGTAATGAGCATCTCAGTAATGGCGGTGTTGGCATTTGCCAATGTCATCATTTCACTGATGCGAAATACCATTCCCACCACCATCCGCATTATTGTGCAATTGGTAGTGGTGGCTGCCCTCGTGATTATGGTGCAACAATTCCTGTTGGCCTTCAACTACGATGTGAGCAAAAAACTCTCAGTGTTCATCGGCCTGATTATCACCAACTGTATTCTGATGGGCCGTCTTGAAGCATTCGCTATGCATAACAAGCCATGGCCATCATTCCTCGATGGTATTGGCAACGGACTTGGCTATGGCATGGTGCTTGTGGTTGTTGGATTCTTCCGCGAACTTCTTGGCTCCGGCACATTACTTGGCTATCAAGTGATTCCACAATGCGTTTATGATGCTGGCTATATGAACAACGGCTTGATGATTCTGCCTCCTATGGCGCTCATCGTTGTGGCATGTGTGATTTGGGTTCAACACGCTCGCGATAAAGAACTACAAGAAAAATAACCGAATAGTAACATCCTAAAATATCACAAAAAGAAATGGAAGAACTAAATCTTTTCGTAAAATCGATTTTTGTCGACAACATGATATTTGCCTACTTCTTGGGTATGTGCTCTTATTTGGCAGTATCCAAGAATGTAAAGACTGCGTTCGGTCTGGGGTTGGCTGTTACATTCATGCTGGTAGTAACATTGCCACTCAACTATTTGCTCGACAAATACATTCTTCAACCAGGTGCTCTTGCATGGCTGGGCGAAGACCTTAAAGATGTAGACCTCAGCTTCTTGGGGCTCATCATGTTTATTGCAGTCATTGCATCAGCCACACAACTTGTGGAAATGGCTGTGGAAAAATTCTCACCAAGCCTCTACAACTCACTTGGCATCTTCTTGCCTCTAATCGCTGTGAACTGCGCAATCCTTGGTGGCGCACTGTTCATGCAACAGAAAGACTTCGGCAGCGCACTCACTGCAAGCATCTATGGTGCAGGCTCTGGCATTGGCTGGGTCCTCGCTATTGTCGGACTTGCGGCAATTCGCGAAAAATTGGCATACAGCAATGTGCCTAAGCCATTAAGAGGCATCGGTATCACATTTATTATTACTGGTCTCATGGGTATTGCATTCATGAGCTTCCTGGGCATTAAATTATAACGACATCATCATGATTCTGATAAATTCTACAGGTCTTACTGTTGCAGCCAGCGCCATTATCTTTCTTGTTATCACGCTGCTGCTCGTGGTTTTGCTCTTAGTGGCAAAACACTATCTGGTGCCTTCTGGCAAAGTTAAAATCGACATCAATGGTGGTAAACGCCAATTGGAAGTAAACACAGGCTCTTCACTTCTCGGCACACTCCACGAAGGCGGGGTAATGCTTTCAAGTGCGTGTGGTGGTAAGGGTAGCTGCGGACAATGCAAAGTGCAAGTTATGGAAGGTGGCGGCGAAATCCTCCCTACCGAAAAAGTGCACTTCTCACGCAAAGAACAACAAGCCCACTGGCGCTTGGGATGCCAAGTAAAAGTAAAAGACAACATGAGTATTCAAGTTCCCGATTCAGTGCTTGAAGTTAAGGAATACGAATGTACAGTGGTCAGCAATAAGTTGGTGTCATCATTCATCAAAGAATTCATTGTTGCACTTCCAGAGGGTGCACATATGGACTTCATCCCTCGTAGTTACGCTCAAATTCGCATCCCTGAATTTGAAATGAGCTACGATGCCGATATCGACAAAGAGTCGCTCGGAGAATATCTCCCAACATGGGAACAATATAATATGTTCTCACTCAAGTGCAAAAATACCGAACCTACTGTGAGAGCCTATTCTATGGCAAACTACCCAGCAGAGGGCGACCGCTTTATGCTCACTGTTCGTATTGCCACACCTCCATTCAAGCCAAAGCCAGAAGTAGGTTTCCAAGATGTCATGCCTGGTATCGCATCAAGCTACATCTTCACTCTGAAACCAGGCGACAAGGTGATAATGAGTGGACCTTACGGTGACTTCCACCCTATTTTTGACTCAAAGAAGGAAATGATCTGGATTGGTGGCGGTGCTGGTATGGCTCCACTGCGTGCACAAATTATGCATATGACCAAAACCCTTCAATGCCGCGACCGCGAAATGCACTATTTCTATGGTGCACGTTCATTGAGTGAAGTGTTCTACCTCGAAGACTTCCTTGAAATTGAAAAAGAATTCCCGAACTTCCACTTCCATTTGGCACTCGACCGTCCTGACCCCGTTGCCGATAAAGCAGGTGTTAAATACACTGCCGGTTTCGTTGCTCCAGTTCTTCGCGACACCTATCTCGGAAACCACGAAGCACCCGAAGACTGCGAATACTACATGTGCGGTCCAGCAATGATGAGCAAGACAGTGAATGATGTGCTCTATTCACTTGGCGTGGACCCAGAGTCAATTCACTACGACAATTTCGGTTAATACACATTAATAAATATCACAGTTATCAGCAGAGCCAAATATTCTTTATTTGGCTCTGCTTTTTTTTAAACCTTATAGCATTAATAATGTCTCTTTAGTGAAGTTTAATAAAAAAAGTTATTCTATTTCGGGAAAAACATTTAATTTTGAAACCGTAATAATAATTTAGGAGTCATGAAACATTTATTGCTCACATTATTAGTCATCATGTCAGCCTCACTTTGCTTTGCCAAAGAAGGTGAAGTGATTCTCACTCGTTACTATACCCAGAACGAGAATAACATCATTCCCAAGAAAACCGACCAATTCCAGGTGCAAAACATAGCTCTTTCTACCAATGAAAGTGTACAAGAAGTGGTTTCTGCAATCAACCAGATGGTTAGCACAATCAATGAAGAAGATTTTGAGCATTATGTGTTTTCACTATATGTGTATCTTGACAGCAACAACAGCTATAGCCTGCAGATTGAGGCACACGACCCAATGAACGATCCGAAAGAGCTACGCGACAATATGCTCGGGGTAGCAAAAATTGGATATCGATATTTCATAGTGCAAAAAATGCCAGCATTAGAAACGCTGCAAAAACAACTTTTCGTGAAATCAAAAGGCAAGACCAAATTTATAAGAGAATTTGAATTGGTGCAATTCCCACGAAAAGAGACTCGCACATCGTTGGCCGCAGATTTAAACAACGGAACACTTCATATTAAGGAATTTGAAGTTTGTAACATCAACAAATTGGAGAATCCCAGTGATGGTGTAGAGGCAGAATTAGATTACAACAAATCAAAATAAATTACACCTATATGCAAAAAAACACATATGTTATAGCAATAGGTCGCCAATTCGGATGTGGCGGCAGAGAGATTGGCAAAATGGTGGCAGATAAACTCGGCATTGCCTACTATGACAGTGAGTTGCTTATCGAAACAGCAAAAAATAGCGGTTTAGCTCAAGAGTATTTTGAAGCAAAAGACGAAAAAACTCCAACATTTTTCTCTGGTATATTATCATTAACGTTAGGATTTAATTCTGGTACTTACTTGATGAGTAACTCTCCTCTCAACGAGGACAGCATCTACAGAGCTCAAAGCGAAGTTATCACCCAGATAGCCGACCGCGGGCCATGCGTAATCGTAGGTCGCACAGCCGATTACATCCTTCGAAACCATTGCAAAGTGATTAGTATCTTCCTTCATGCCACAATGTCTGACAGGGTGAATCGAATTATATCACGCGGTGATTGCAAAACAAAAAAGGAGGCGATGGCACGTGCAGAAAAAACAAACAAAATGCGTGCGAGTTACTATAATTTCTACACCGACAAGAAATGGGGCGATGCTGAGACCTACGACCTTTGTGTGAACTCAAGCATTTTAGGGGACAAAGGGACAGCCGACTTCATTGTTGATTACGTTTCTAAAGTAATAAACCCATGAGCGAATTTTGCAACTACTGTGGAGCCCATATTGCATCCAATGATGTCGTATGCCCTGTTTGTGGCATGCCGACAGTGCATGCGCCACACTCTGATGACAAAAAATTTTGGGAAGAGGAACAAGAATCCACTCCCCCAGCATTCAATGGCCAAGAGTTTGAAGAGTCTCAACAAAACGATGGTATTACAGAGCAAAACACATCAAATACAAACGAAATAGAATATGGTGCACCCACACCACCGCCCTATCAAGAAACTGCAGGCTCTGCAGAGAGACCAAATGCCCAAACTCCGTATGAAGAACCAACACCACCAAGATATCATCACGTAGAGGCACAAAGAAAAAAAGAAGTTAGCAAAGTAATGCTTGTCGCTGCAGTGGTCATTGTGTTAGCTATAATACTTATCGGATATCTCGCCGTAAAGAAAAGCATTGCCAATAACAATCATGATTCCGAATTCGTTTCAGAAGAGCAACAAGAAGAGGCTGCACCAGGCGTTACAATTCAAGAAATAACTGGTGCGGAAGCCGACTCCATCATGAAAATGCACATGGCAGAGATGGAGAGAATGGAACAAATGATGGAAGAAATGATGGAATCTGACCCATTTGAAGAATTCAAAAGAATGGAAAGCATGATGGGCGACGACTGGGAGTCGGCACCAACAACTCAACCACAACAAAAACCGAAGGCTTCAACACCAAGCAAAATACAACTTGTTGGAAAAATCGGGAAGGAAAACTACATCATGGTGCTTAACGCAAAAGACCAAAACAATATCACAGGCACTGCAGCAACTGTGGAAAATGGGAAAGAGAAATCTCAGTTTCATCTCTTGGGAATTGGAAGCGGCAGAGATTTAACTGTTTCGGTTTATGACTCAAAAAATAAAATCGTAGGCACCCTGACAGGCACCTACGATGGCTATATGTTTACTGGAGTGTTTACAACCGATGACAATGAAACACAATTCAGATTAATGGCTCAGTGAATTTAAATCACTTCGTCGTTAATGATTCGTCCTTGTAATTTCTCTGATATTTTACGCCATTCTTTGCTTCGCAGATAGTCTTTAATAATTTCTGCGTGCTCTAAATGGTGCATATCTGATCCAAGCATGTCCACCATTCCATTCTTTACAAGCCAGTTGGCTGTATCTCGAGCACTACTACCGAAATAGCCAGTGAACGACAATATATTAATTTGGAATTTCAGGTTGGTGTTATGCATCTTTTCATAGCGTTCTCTATTATGTGCCCAATATGGATAACGCTCTGGGTGAGCAAGAATTGGCTTATATCCCTTACACATTAAATCGAACATCATCTGGTCGGAGCCAATAAGTTCTTGAACAAATGAATTTTCAAGAAGGATATAGTTTCCCGGCATCGGGATGATATGACCAGCAGCATATTCTTTTTGCCAATAATCATCTATTCGATATTCTGCAGAAAGATGCATTTCAATATCCAAACCAGCCTCATCTACAGCCGCTTTAAAAGTGTCGAAAGCTGCTTGCAAAGTTTCAGGAGTATTTTCAAACGTTTCGGAAGTAACATGAGATGTGAGAATCACACGATCAATTCCCATATCCATATCAGCTTTCAACAATTCAATACCATTTTGAATATTTTTAGCGCCGTGATCCACACCTGGCAAGATGTGGCAATGAACATCTGTATGATAAAAGAGTTTTACATCCTCCTTCTTTTTTCTGAAAAAATTAAACATAGTAGTTTTTGAAGCTTAAATGACACTACAAAGGTAATAATTTTTGCGGTAACAGCACAAAAAGGTATATAAAAACAAAAATAATCACTAACTTTGAAAGAAAAACAATTCTATGATACGTAGAACCACAAAAATAATAATTCTGTTAGCCATTTGCAGTTGCTTTTTAAGTATTTATGCTAAATGCGCAACAAGGAAGAGCAAACAACACAAAGCAATAGTCAACAAAACAGACACATTAAATGTGGAGTGGCAAAAAACAATCCTTGCCGCTATCGACTCATTCCCTTCACATGGCGGATATTACACTGGAGGTAAGCCTAACAATTTATTTGCCTCTACAACATGGCAAGGATTACATGCAGCATTTCAGATGACGAAAAATGACCGACGCCCCTATTTCAACCCAGCAAAAGCTCAGCCATCATTCTGCTCAAGTGCCACATATTCCGCACTCGTTAAAGCACTTACAATGTGGGACAAAAAAGGCGTGATTTCAACTAAGGCTTGGCGTAATATGAAACCTTATGTGGGAATTGTCGACGATATTAACACAAAAGGAATTGGACAAAACGATGGTGAAGGTTTTTGGGGCAGAGCAAACGCCAACGGTCCATCTATTGGAGTTCTTATCAATGAATTAAAAGCCGGTTTCAGCTATACAGGCTTTCGTGGCGCCAAATCTCAACGAAATAAAGAAACTGAAACTGAAGAATATCTTAGCGATGAAGCATGGAGTTCACACCCTATATGGGCACATGCTGTGAAAGGTGATTTCATGAAGATTTTCTGGGACCGCAACAGTAGCAAAGGCAAAGACTGTGGAGCCATTGTTGGATGCAACGATATAAAAGACGATGACCAGGAAGCTGGGCATAGTGTCATTTTCATGGGCTATACCCCCGACGGAAAAGTGACCTATTGGAGCAGCAATGGCCCTGGTGAACATCCAGAACACATGGGTTACAGCATTGGCACTTGCAACACAACCGACATCCAAAGCAATGTCATTACCCGCATCACTCATCCCGAAAGATTCAATGCAGTGAAAAATATCTCGCCTAAAGACATCAACCAATATCTTTACGACCTCAACGGAAACAAACACAGCACCACTGCCGAACTGAAAAAGCAATGTGGCATTAAATAAAAAAAGCAATGGACAATATCAAAGAATACAGGCAAGAATATTTTTTAACAGCGGCAGAATGCAATCCCGAAAAAGAAATGCCGCTATCTCTTGTAATGACAAAAATCATAGAAATAGCCACTCTCCATGCCAATGCGTGGGGCGTAGGATATGCCAATATGATTGAGAATAACCAGGGTTGGGTACTGTCGCGCGTAACAGTGGAAATGAAGCGCTATCCAAAAGTGAATGAGCCATACACTTTTACAACGTGGATTGAAGATTACAATCGCCATTTCTCACAGCGTAACATGGAGATACAAGACCTTAACGGTGAGGTGATAGGCTATGTTCGCACCATTTAGATGGTTATCAACTTTGCCACAAGAGAAAGTGTAGACATCAGCCAATTAAGCTATATACGCGAAAATATCAGCGACCACGAATGCCCTATCGCACCTCAAGGGCGACTTCGCCCCGTAGTGGATGGAAAGAGCTGCGACTACACATTTAAATATATGGATTGCGATGTCAATCGACATGTCAACACTGTTAAATACCTCGATTTACTTCTCAACCAATTTTCTCTTGAAAAATTTGATAATGAATTTGTCAAGCGACTTGAAATCGCTTTCCAAAAAGAAACTCTCTACGGAACCACAGCACAGATCAATATCGACGATTCCGACCCAATGGATTGCAAGTTGTCAATCGATGTGGAAGGAACAAGCCATGTAAGGAGTAGAATCACATTTAGTCGGAGAGAATAGCCGCTCCATCTACTCCTGAAATACGTTTTTTTAAAGCAGGCATTTTATCAGCATCACATTCAAGGGTCATCACACAGTCGTTGTCAAACTGCTGGTCGATGACCTTTACAGGTTCAGACTTCACAATTTTCATCATATCATTCATGCACAGATATGGGAAATTAAAAGTGACGCGTGCCTGTTCGTGACATTCAAGGATTTCGGCATTTTCTATAGCCAAGCGTGCAGCCTCACGATATGCGACAATCAGTCCAGAAGTACCAAGCTTGATACCTCCAAAATATCTTACCACAGCTATAACAATATTGGTAAGGCCAAATGAATTGATTTGACCAAGAATAGGCTTACCTGCTGTTCCAGAAGGCTCTCCGTTATCGCTGGAAAGATATTCATTTCGTTCGGTACCAATCATATACGCCCAACAGCAATGTCGGGCATCATGATATTCATTAGAAATTGTCTTCACAATTGCTTTAGCTTCATCTGCCGACTGTACAGGCACAGCAAAAGCAAGAAACTTACTCATTTTCTCAGTATACTTTGCTTGCGATCGCTCCTTTATGGTTTTGAAAAAATCACTCATTATTATTAGTTTCTGTTTGCAAAGTTACGCAACAAAGTGTTGAATTGCAAATCACTGGAATTTTCAACAAATTTTATTTTTCACGTGTTGTAGTAAAAACCACAAAAAATGCTTAACTTTGTCAAAGTATATGCGAAAGCTTTATACAAATCCAAACAATACTATAAACACATCATTTTACTAACATTTAAAACTTAATTTATTATGAGTCAATGGTTTGAAACAAAAGTCAAATACGATAAAACAATGCTTGACACAGGTGCTATCAAATCTGTAACCGAGCCTTATTTGGTAGATGCACTCTCTTTCACAGAAGCAGAAGCCCGCATCATCAAAGAGATGGAGCCATTTGCATCTGGTGACCTCACAGTGACAGCTGTACGTAAAGTGCGTTTTGAAGACGTACTCTATCACGAAGGTGGTGACCGCTGGTATAAAGTGAAAATCAACATGATCACTATCGACGAGAAAACAGGTGCGGAAAAGCGTGCTGCAAGTTTTAGCCTTGTACAGGCAAGCGAATTCAAATTGGCCCTCGACTACTTCTTGGAAGCAATGAAGAGCGTATTGTTTGACTATGAAGTGGTAAACATTACCGAGATGCCCTACATAGATGTATATGGTGCTGACCTGAGTGGCGCCAAAGCTGAGGAATAATTAATGGCAAGCATTTCTGAAAATATAATAAAAATAAATTCAGAGTTGCCTAGTGGCGTAAACCTTGTTGCAGTATCAAAGTATCATCCAATAGAGCAACTCAAGGAGGCATACGCCACTGGGCAACGCCTTTTTGGCGAAAGCCATGCACAAGAGCTGGTAGTAAAGGCGCCCCAAATGCCGAATGACGTAAAATGGCATTTTATCGGCCACCTACAAAGGAACAAGGTTCGCCAAATCATGCCCATCGTTTCACTCATTCATAGCGTTGACAGTATTCGTCTGCTTGACACAATCGATAAAGAAGCTAAAAGAATCGGACGTATAATTGACATACTCCTCCAGCTGCATGTGGCACAAGAAGAAGCCAAGAGCGGATTCACTATAGAGGAACTGTTGTCGCTGGCAAGAAACGGGGAATTTTGCAAATATGAGAATGTGCGCTTCTGTGGATTGATGGCGATGGCCACATTCACCGACGACCAGTCAATCGTAACGGCAGAATTCGCCTCAGTGGGAGCGACCTTTAGGACTCTGCGAGAAGAAAAACTATTCCCACTCGAAACATTCAAGGAAATCAGTATGGGAATGAGCGACGATTGGCCAATTGCCGTTGCAGAGGGTGCGACACTCGTACGCATCGGGACCGACATTTTTGGACCTCGACAATACTAAATTCAGGGCTGGATGTTTCAAAAAGTTGCATTTTTGTGCAATTCATCCCGATTTTGATGAGAAAAGAATAAAAAATCTATTTCAAATAAAAAAAATAATGTACTTTTACGAAGTAAAATCTTCAAGTATAAAACAACAATTAATAATAACTTAAACAAAAAACTAATTTAAACAATGGCAGAACAACAGAAAAAAGGCGTATTTGTCGCCGTCGTTGCAATGATGTTCTTGTTTGCAATGATCTCTTTCGTTACCAACATGGCTGCTCCATTTGGCCAAATCTGGAAAATCCAATACGAATGGGCTGGTATGATGGGTAATATGATGAACTTTGCTGCATATCTCTTCATGGGTATCCCTGCAGGTATTATGATTACCAAGATGGGATATAAGAAAACAGCTCTTGTGGCTCTTGTACTCGGCTTCACTGGCGTACTTGTACAATACATTTCAAGTACACTTGACGGTGGTCAAATCAGCACTTATATTGTATACCTTCTTGGTGCATTCATTTGCGGTTTCTGTGTTTGTATCCTCAACACTGTAGTAAACCCTATGTTGAACCTTCTCGGTGGCGGTGGCAACATGGGTAACCAATTCATCCAAATCGGTGGCTCACTCAACTCACTCGCCGGAACATTCACCCCTCTTCTCGTTGGTGCAATGATTGGTCAAGTGACTGACAAAACCTCAATGGGCGATGTTTCACCTCTTTTGATGATTGCTATGGCTATCTTCGCAGGTGCATTTGTCATCATTTTCTTCACTAAGATCACAGAACCAGAACAAGCTGATGGCGACATCATGAGCATGGTAAAGGGTGCCCTCGGTTTCCGTCACCTCGTGCTTGGTATCATCGCAATCTTCTTCTATGTTGGCGTAGAAGTTGGTATTCCTGGCGAAATGATTTTCTACCTCAGCAAACCTGTTGCTGATGGTGGCGTACTTGGTAGCGCAGCAATCGCTGGTACAGTTGCCGCTGTTTACTGGTTGCTTATGCTTGTTGGCCGCCTCACCTCATCATTCATTAGTGGTGCAGTTTCAACAAAGACTCAAATAGTAACAGTGTGCTCAGTATGCCTCGCACTTCTTCTTGCAGCAATCTTCGTACCAGAAAGCGTTACTTTCAGCCTTCCTGGTTCTACAGATAGTCCTGCCGACTTCGTTCTCTTCACATTCACAGGCGGTGAGCTTCCTATCAAGTGCCTCTTCTTGGTACTTTGCGGTCTCTGCACCTCTGTAATGTGGGGTGGTATTTTCAACCTTGCAACTGAAGGCCTCGGCAAATACACTGCAGCAGCATCTGGTTTGTTTATGACCATGGTAGTTGGTGGTGGTGTTATGCCTCTCCTCCAAGACACACTCGCAGGTGTAGTTGGTTATGTAAGCAGCTACTGGTTGGTAGTAGCAATGGTTGCTTATATGCTCTTCTACGGTCTTATCGGAAGCAAGCCTTCAAATAAGGTAGAAGAATAATCTAAATAAAAAACATATCAACGACCACACCCATAATTGAGTTGTGGTCGTTGTTTTATTTAGCGCATCATAATACAATAGTTTCGTTTTTCGAAATCCTCTAATTAAATAAGTACTTCATTCAAAAAAAAGTATAAGTACCGTATAATATGAAAAATTTGCATCAATTCCTTGCAAATATATACAATTGAGCATTTAATAATTGCCCATGATAGTTTTTTTTTGTAATTTCGTATCTCAAATTAAAAAGTATTGAAACATAAAGTGTAAAAAACACTATAACAATTATTCATGATGAATGTAGAACTTATGAACAAAGGCGCCAACAATATTCGTATTTTGGCAGCCTCTATGGTGGAAAAAGCCAAGTCAGGTCACCCTGGTGGCGCAATGGGCGGTGCCGATTTCGTCAATGTACTTTATTCAAAATTTATCGTCAACGACCCTGCTAATCCAACATGGTTTTCACGCGACCGTTTCTTCCTTGACCCAGGTCACATGTCACCTATGCTCTATGCAGTGCTCCACCTTACCGGCAAATACACAGTAGAAGATTTGCAAAGTTTCCGTTCATGGGGAAGCATCACTCCTGGTCACCCAGAAGTAGACCCTGCACATGGTGTTGAAAACACCTCTGGCCCACTCGGGCAAGGTCATGTTATGGCAGTTGGATGTGCCATTGCCGAACGCTTTATCGCTACACACTATAGTGAAGTTTTTGCACACAAGACATACGCTTTCATCAGTGATGGCGGTATTCAAGAAGGCATATCACAAGAAGCTGGCCGTTTAGCTGGACACCTCGGTTTGAGCAACCTTATCATGTTCTACGACAGCAACAAAGTGCAGCTCTCAACAGATTGTAAGGATGTGTCAAACGAAGATACTGCAATGAAATATCGAGCTTGGAACTGGAATGTTCTTGAAATCGACGGAACAGACCCTGTTGCTATAGCCGACGCACTTGCTGCCGCTCAAAAGGAAGACAAGCGTCCAACCCTCATCATTGGCAACACAGTGATGGGTCGCGGTTGTGTAACAGAAGATGGTACAAACTTCGAAGGAAAATGTAGCACCCATGGCAATCCATTGAGCAAATCTGGGGCAAGCTTCGAGAAGACAATCGAAAATCTTGGTGGTGATATTAATAATGTGTGGACAACATTCCCAGAAGTTGCAAAATTATATAACGAACGTGAAGCAGAACTCGCAGCAATCGTAGCAGAAAGAAAAGCTGCAGAAGAAGCTTGGCGCAAAGAAAATCCAGCGAAAGCGAAAGAACTCGACGACTGCATTGCTGGAAAAGTCACCGCTGTTGACTATGCAGCTATCGCTCATAAGCCAAATATCGCGACTCGCGCAGCTTCCGCTAATGTCCTCGGTGCATTGGCTGAAAATGTTCCAAACATGATCGTTTCTTCTGCCGACTTGGCTAACAGCGACAAGACCGACGGCTTCCTGAAGAAGACCAAAGCGTTTGCTGCAGGCGATTTTGAAGGTGCATTCCTGCAAGCAGGCGTTTCAGAATTAGCAATGACATCTGTTATCAATGGTATCGCACTTCATGGTGGTCTGATTGGCGCATGCGCTACGTTCTTCGTGTTCAGCGATTACATGAAACCTGCAGCACGCTTATCTGCGCTAATGGAACTTCCTGTAAAGTTCATTTGGACTCATGATGCGTTCAGAGTAGGAGAAGATGGTCCAACTCATGAACCAGTGGAACAAGAAGCACAAATCCGCTTAATGGAAGAGCTCAAAAACCACAGTGGTAGAAACAGTATGCTTGTCCTTCGTCCAGCTGATGCTGCAGAAACATCTGTTGCATGGAAAATGGCAATGGAGAACACCTTAACTCCTACAGCCCTAATTCTATCTCGTCAGGATATTGCAGACATTCCAACAGAAGAAGGTGAAGGCTATGAGGCACGATATAAAGCAGCACTTCAAGCTGAACGAGGTGGATACATCATAAAAAAAGAAACAGAAGCAGATGTTATCCTAGTTGCTAATGGTTCTGAAGTATCAACTATCGTTGCTGCATCAAAGATTATTGCAGAAGATGGAATTAAAGCACAAATTGTTTCAGTTCCTTCTATTGGCTTATTCTTAAACCAAGACGAAGCATACAGAAATGAGGTTATCCCTGCTGACAAACCAGCATTCGGTTTAACTGCTGGGCTACCATCCACATTGGCTCGCGTTGTGCCAAGCGGCTTTGTCAAAGGTTTAGACCACTTTGGTGAATCTGCACCTTATAAGGTATTGGACGAGAAATTCGGCTTTACACCTGAAATTGTAGCAAAAGAGATTTTGGAATTTGTTAAAAAACAAAAAAAATAAAGAAAATGCATTTTTTGCAATAAAAAGTTGCTTATATTAAAAATAGTGTCTATATTTGCACAATAATTTGTGATAGAATATCAAATAATTAAATTTTTATTATAATAAAAAAAAACGTAAGTTTATGAAAAAGATTACTTTATTAGCATTTGCTTGTGCCATGTTCATGGGTAATTTTGCAGCTAGCGCACAAGAAGTGACTTATGTTGAAGATCCTGCACAAGGATATCTTTTCAACAGAATGCAAGACAACTGGTGGGTTGAAGTTGACGGTGGTGCTGGTATGCTCATGTCTACTTATGACCAAAAACAAGACAATTTCATCAAGCGCCTCGGCCTTAAGGGTCAAGTAGCTGTAGGTAAGTGGTTCTCTCCACTCCTCGGTATTCGCGTAGGTGGTGAATTCAACCAAATGATTGGTATTACTAACAAGTATGGTATGGGTTACCGTCCATGGAACAAGACTGTTGGTACTGCTGACGGCATGGAACTCAAGCCTTCTAAGTTCAACAACATTGGTGGTTTCGCTGATGTAATGTTCAACGCAACTAACTGGATTTGCGGTTACAAGCCAGGTCGTTTCTACAATGCTATCGTATACGCTGGTATGGGTGTACACTGGGCATTTGAACACGAAAACCAAACTGGTGACTGGAAGTACGCTGGTGGCAAGGACCACTCTCGTAACTTCAGCGCTCGTGCTGGCTTGCTCAACCAATTCAATGTAACTAAGAACTTTGCAATCAACCTCGACCTCCGTTTCGAAATGATGCAAGAACACACCGACGGCCACGGATACCGCACTTGGAATGAATATCCATCAGCTCTCATCGGTTTCGCTTATAAGTTCAACAAGACTGAATGGAACGCTCCTGTTGTTCCAGTTTGCCCAGAAGTTAAGTACACCGACGCTTACGTTGATGACCTCCGCGCTAAGCTTGAAGCTGCTAACCAAAACATCGCAAACTTGAAGAAGCAACTCGACGAATGCCGCAAGAAAAAAGCTCCAGCTCCAGTAGAAGTTAAGGAAGCTGAAGCTCCTCTCGCAACAATCTACTTCCCAATCAACGTTTCTAAGATCGTTGGTGTTCAAAACCAAGTTGTTGAAGCTGTATCAGAAGTTATGAAGAGCGAATCTAACAACTACGTTCTCACTGGTTGGGCTGATAACTACACTGGTAACGACAAGATCAACACTCGCCTCCG
>JAKSMA010000100.1 GCA_024400895.1 Muribaculaceae bacterium
TTTCTCGCGCTTTTCTTGTTCGCGAGCCTTCTTCTCGGCCTTGTCGTTTTCGCGTTCTATTTGCTTATCGGTCTTCTTCGAAGCCGCTTTTTTGCGTTCTTCTTCAGTCTTCTGCTTTTCCTTTTCCTTGGCTTCTGCACGCAAGCGAGCAGCTTCTTCCTCTTCCTCAATAATCTTCTTTTCGCGTTCCACTTGGCGGATAGAGTCTTGGATGGCTTGCATGCGCTTCAAGTCGTCGGCAAATGGTTGGAAATTGGTAGAGAGCACCATAAATTCCGTGCGACGATTCACCTGGTCGGCCGCCGCCTGATTTTCTTTCGAGAGCGTATCGATGTATGCCACGGTGAGCGTGTCGCCAATTGCAAATTGCGGATACAGGTGGTTGATGCGCTTGGTCACCACTTTTGGACGGGTTTCGCCATAGCCTTGAGGTTTCAGACGGGTGGAGTCGATACCATTGGCGATGAGATAATTCACCACCGACTGAGCACGGCGTTGGCTCAACTTCTGGTTATAGGCTTCACTGCCGACGCGGTCGGTGTGTGCTGCCATTTCAATGGTGACATACGGATTTTCCACGAGAGCGGTAACCATAGAGTCGAGCGCCGCCTTCGATTCTGGGCGCAAGGTGGCCTTATCGAAGTCGTAGAAAATATTTTCAATCACCTGAGGCTTGTTCATCGCCGCCAGCACGAAGTCGACTGTGTATTCAGTGCTTTCCTCTGCCATTTCGCTTTCAAACTCCTGACGGCTGTTGAGATAGCCATTGGCACCAGCCAGCATCACATATCTCACGCCGCGTTGCAAGTCGAAGCGGAAACTGCCGTCGGCATTGGCGGCAGCCTTCTGAATGCTGCCATCGTCGCCAACTATGCGAATCACGGCACCCGTCACTGGTTCTTCATCCTTATCGATAACATAGCCCGAAATCCACACTTTCAGGTCGGGCTTTTCGAAACTGTAGATGTGGTCGTAGCCGCGTCCATCTTTACGGTTACTGCTGAAGAAACCAGTTTCACCCTTTCCGAAAGTGATACCGAAATCGTCGTCGCTCGAGTTCATGGGCGAGCCCACATTCTCGATAAACCATCGGCCTGATGGCTGAAGAGTGGCACGGAAAATATCCAATCCACCGAAGCCGGCATGGCCATCGCTCGAGAAATAGAGGATGCTATCGGTGCGGCAGTATGGAAAGCGTTCGTTGCCTGGGGTGTTGATTTGCTCGCCAAGGTTTTCAAGTGTGCCACGACGGTCTTTCAAATTAATGCGCCAAAGGTCGAGACCACCTTGACCACCCGGCATGTCGCTGGTGAAATAGAGGTAGCGTCCGTCGGGACTCACAGCAGGGTCGCCATAGCTTGAGAGCGTATCGGCAGTGATTTCCACTTTCACTGGAGCGCTCCATTTCGCCTCCGAACGAGAAGACGAATAAATTTCTACTGGCGAAGCCGATTCAGCCTTGCGAACAACCTTTGCCAAATACATCGTGCTGCCATCGGGACTGAACGCCGTGCAACCTTCATCAAACTCGGTATTGAGTTCACCTTCCACCAGTTCGGGCTTTTGCCATTTGCCCTTGTCGTTCAACTTCGACACGAAAATGTCGCTATTCTTGGTGCCGGTGATTTCGCTCTTCTCTTCGCCCGTAGCCTTTTCGTTGCTCGAGGTCCAATAGAGTTGGTCGGCATTCACATCAAGGAACATCGGGCAGAAATCGGCACGGCGAGAGTTGAAGAATTTAGCATTCTTCACAATGTAGCGCGACCCCTGCTCTTTCCAGCGAGGAGCCATCTGGCACGCGCGGATGCCCTGCTTGGCTTCCCAACTGTCGGGCACGAGTGCAAGATATGCCTGATAATTGGCGAGCGCTTCCTTCCAGTTTCCCAGCATGTGCTGCGCCTGTGCAAGATAAAGAATCTGGGTGCTATCGGGATATTCATAGCGGATGGCATTCTGGAATGCGGCAGCAGCGCGGCTGCTCTGATTCAGGTGCTTATAGCACAAGCCCATCTTATAGGCCACCTCGCCCCGAAGCCAACGATCTTCTTTCTTGGTGTATTTGTTGTAGAGCTTGCGATAAATCTTTTCGGCGCCGAAATATTCGCCACGGTCGTAGGCCTCGTCGGCATCACGCATTTTTGCTGTCTTACAGCCCGTGAGCCCCACAGCCATCGACCCGATGACCATCGCAACAATGATATATAGAAATTTCTTCATAAGTGTGCACAACTTGAGCAAGCGACCCATTGGCCACCGCTATTTAATACAATAAACGCACCGCTCCCCATTTTATTGCATTTACATTAATTATTTAGAAAAATCGCCCCACATCAGCGCAGCAATACCACCACAAAAATTGGTCTTCCCATAGCAATTTTGCCTCAGTGAAAGAAAAGCGGGAATAGCAATCTCCTGTTGATTACGTTTTTCACAAACACAGAATCAGGCAAGAATAGATCAAAAAACACAGCCGTATCCTGGTAGCTTTCAGCTCATCCTTGTCTGTGGAATGCGACCATACCCAAAGCAAGCTTTGGTCCTATTCGCCTCTCCACAGACAATGTCGGGCAACCCGACATGCCAGGAAACGGCTGTGACAAAAAGTGCTCTGCAACAAAAAGAGCCTTCAGCTACAAAAAAGTTGCTATATATATTTCCCTTGTCCATTTTGTGCGCTCGAAAGAGCGTTTTTTGTTCGCGTCAGCGGTTTTTCTTCGAGGTGGATAGACAGCAGGCGTGCGAGAGCGCGACTGTGGGAGTGGAGCGGAAGCGAGCGCAGAAAGCGAGCTTTCGGAGGTCGTTGCCGATTCGCTCGCAAGAGGTCTCAGTCCTCCTGTCTATCCACCACGACTTTTTGACTTTATCCGTTCCAACATGCCTGTATGGTTCTTGAACTGTTCATCTATCGTGGACGCAAATTCGCACTATCCCCATCTTTTTTTCTTTGAACCCAATTTTGCCAAATTTCTGTAAAAAATATTCTGTTGAAATATTTGCTAATTATAACATTTGTGGTAATTTTGTAGACATGAAAGTACAATTCGCAAGCGACATACATTTGGAATTTCCCGACAACACGCGATGGTTGAAGGAGAATCCGCTCGAAGTTACGGGCGACATCCTCGTTTTGTCGGGCGATATGCTCATATTCGGAAGTGACTGCATGGAGACACATCCATTCATCGACTGGTGCTCAAAGCACTACAAGCACACTTTCCTTGTTCCCGGTAACCACGAATACTACAATGGTGCCGACATCACCAACACGCTGAACGAATTCGAATTCCCGATTCGTGACAATGTAACTTACTGTAACAACCACAGCGTGGTGGTGGACAATGTGGAATTCTTTTTCACCACACTTTGGACAAACGTGACCCCTAAAAGCGAAATGCTGGTGCAACGCGGCATGACCGACTGCTACCGCATTCAGCACGGACACCGCTTCTTGCTGGCTCGCGACTATAAAAAGCTTCACAAACTGTGCCTCGACTGGCTCACGAAAGCACTGGCAGAATCCACTGCAGAGAAGAAAGTGGTGGTCAGTCACCACTGCCCTGTCATGGCAGAAGACCCCGCATTTGCTGGCAACGGGCTGACGGAAGCCTTCATCGTTCCGCTGGAAGAATATATCGAAAACAGCAACATCGACCACTGGATATTTGGTCACACGCATTACAATGGAGCCAACGGCATGAAGGTGGCCCACACCACAATGCACACCAACCAGGTGGGCTATGTGAAAGACGGTGTTTGCAAAGGTTTCGACCACGCTGCGGCTTTTGAAGTGTAACCTCTTCGCACCACCATTGCAATGACTGCAGCCGTAGCCCAATCATCCCGCACTTATCATTCTATCGACCTGCTGAAAGTGGTGGCCGCCTTGTTGGTGGTCACAATCCACGCACGCCCTTTCGAAGGCGAAGCCTACCCGCTGTTTATCAGTCTGTTTTCACGCATGGCTGTGCCCGTATTTTTTGTGGTAAGCGCCTTCTTTTTCTTTCGAAAAAACCCAACTACACCTATGCTCAAGCACTACCTCAAGCGAATGGGATTGCTTTACGCATTCTGGTTTGTGGTTGAGGCATATTTCACCATCGATGCAGCTTTCTTTGCTCACAACTGGAGCACGGGGAAAGCGTTTGCCATATTCTTACGCAACGCCGTTCTCAACTCCACATTCTCTGGCTCGTGGTTTATCATGGCGTTGATGATTGGCATTCCTGTGGTACACTGGCTGGGCCGACGGATATCATCATGGGTGATATTCGCCATCGGGCTGGCACTCTATGTGCCCATTGTGGCAACCACCAACTACTACAACTATTTGCCGGCTGGCGCACAAAGCATCACCGACTCTGCGCTGAAAGCATTAGGATATTACCACAACAGTTTCTTGGCAGCACTCGTGTTTTGCGCCATGGGCAAACTCATTGCTGAGCATGAGCAAGCCATCGCCAAATGGAAAGGATGGACCTCCACTGCGCTGGTGCTTCTCTGCGCCGGTGGTGCAGCACTGGAAGTGGCTGGACATAGTGCCCGATTCGACGATTGCTACTTTATGCTCGTCCCCACCACTGCCGCCATCGTGATTTGGGTGCTTCAGCACGAAGTGAACTGGAATTTACCCTATCAACACCTGCGAAATTTCAGCACCATCACCTATTTCTCACACTTCATTTTCGTGTGGTTCCTCACAGGAAAAGGAATTTTCACGCCCATCGCCACCTATTTCGTGATTGTAGTGTTCTGCATCATCACCTCCTTGATTCTTCGAAGCTTGGCACGCCACATCCCTTTCCTCACCTACGCCTACTAATTCCTTTTCCCCCACGACCTATAGGGAATATTAAAAAAAAACACAAAAAAAATCGGGCTGATGGTGTAGTAATTCGTGGGCAATTTGCGTTTATAGTGGTGTAAGAACAAAGATCAGTAACATTTAAAATGGAACAACTTGAAATAGAATTCACCAATCTCGTGAAGGAGTACAAAAGCACCGTCTACACCGTGTGTATGATGTTTGCCGACGATCCTGACGAGACCGACGATTTGGTTCAGGAGGCCCTCATCAACCTCTGGAAAGGGTTTAAGAGCGCCAGAGAGATTACCAAGACCTGGGTGTGGCGCGTGACGATGAACTCCTGCATCAGCATCGACCGAAAGAGAAAGAAAAAGAAAGCCACAGAATGTGCGCTCACCATTGCTCACGAAAATGTGATGCACAGCGACAAGGACGGAAAAAACGCCAATGTGAAGAAACTCTATCAGCGCATCCACGCCCTCAACCCATTCGACCGCGCAATAGTGATGCTGTGGCTGGAAGGAATGCCTTACGATGAAATCGGAGAGGTGATTGGCATATCAGCAAAGAATGTGTCAGTGAAATTATTCAGAATTAAAGAACAACTTAAACAAATGAACTAACATGGAAAATCATAACAATTTCAACGATTTGGGATTTGAGGAAATGCGCCAACAGATGGCGGAACTGAAACAGCAACTCGACCATCAGATTCAGGTGAATGAAGAACGCCTGAAAAAGGATGTGATTCAAAACTCAGAGCGAATCAACAGTTTCGGCTCATGGATGCTTTTGGGGGGCATTACCGCCGTAATTTTAGTGCCCATTGGATTCTACTATATGTATGGCTTCTCCATTCTCTGCTGCGTGGTCACATCGCTGCTGGTGATATGCGATGCCTCGTTTGACTACTACAATGCACACCGCATCAAAAAGGCCGACCTCACAAACAAGAACTTCAGCGAAGCGCTCCACACACTCGTGAGTATGAAAAAGAGCCACCGCACATCATTTGCTGTTGGGCTGACTTGCCTTGTGCCTATGATTTTCTGGTGGGGTTATGAACTCTACCACACCCCCTTCTTCGACAAAATGAGTGGAGATGCTGCAGAATTTGGCAGATGGACGATTATCGGTGGCGGTGCAATTGGTGCCATTATCGGCCTCATCATCTCTATTCGCCTCTACAAGAAACAAGGTAACAATATCAATCAACTTATCGAGATGGTTGAACAAACTCAAGAATAACCACCACTATGGAAGGCAGAAAACTCACCATCAACCTGAAAAAGGCTAACACATTCAGCATCGTTCTTTTTGTTGGCACCGCTTTTGTGGCACTTGTTGCAACAAAGTTGATATGGGGCGAAGCATTCGTAATCAATCCCATTATGCCACCAGAAAGCGATGCAGAACAGAAAGGCGCACTCGTCGTTTTGCTGAAAACAGCCTTGCTTATTATCGGCTGTATCGTGGTGCACGAACTCATTCACGGCATCACTTGGGCTATGTTTGCGCCAAAGGGTTGGAAAAGCATCAGTTTTGGAGTGATGTGGAAATTTCTCACCCCATATTGCCATTGCGACGAGCCAATGATTATCCGCCATTACATTTGGGGCGCACTCACGCCACTCATTTTCCTCGGCATCCTTCCACTTATTGGCGGCATTGCATTCGCCGACCCCAACAGCCTCGCATTTGGCATCATCTTCACATCTGCAGCTGCAGGCGACATTATGGTGGTGTGGCTGCTCCGCCACGAAGATGCCTTCTCCGAGGTGCTCGATCATCCATCGGAAGCAGGCTGCATCGTTTACGACAAAAAACACTGATTCGTAAGCAATATACACACAAAGAAATCAGCAACTCCCGCATCGGCGAAAGTTGCTGATTTTTATTTTGTTGTATCGCGTTAGGCTTATTGCAGTTTTGCGAGGGCTGCTTTGATGCGAGTGGCAGCCTCAACGATGTTTTCATCGCTGGTGGCATAACTTAAGCGAATGTGACCAGGACAAGAGAATGCATCGCCGCTGACGGTGGCCACATGCCCTTCGTTGAGCAGGTACATTGCAAGATCGTTGGCATCACGAATCACCTCGTCGCCGGCCTTCTTTCCGAAGAATGAAGTGACGCCTGGGAACACATAGAATGCGCCATCTGGCTGATTCACATCAAGGCCAGGGATTTCGCGAAGGAGTCCCACAATAAGATTGCGGCGGCGCTCAAACGCCACACGCATATCTTCCACACATTGCTGCGAGCCAGTGTAGGCTGCTTCTGCCGCCTTTTGAGCGATTGACGACGCACCGCTGGTGTATTGGCCTTGGAGTTTGTTAATAGCCTTAGCCAACCAAAGTGGAGCTGCCACATAACCGATACGCCAGCCGGTCATTGCATAGGCTTTCGACACACCATTGATGATGCACACGCGGTCTTTCAGCTCCTCGCAGCGAGCGATAGAGAAATTGCCGCCTATGTAGTTGATGTGCTCATAGATTTCGTCGGCGAGCACCATCACCTGTGGATATTTGGCAAGCACTGCTGCCAATGCACGGAGTTCGGCTTCACTGTACACGCTGCCCGTAGGGTTGCTTGGCGAGCAGAGAATCACGAGTTTTGTCTTTGGAGTAATGGCAGCCTCGAGTTGTTCAGGAGTCACCTTGAAGTTTTGAGCCATAGTGGTAGGCACTTCCACGCTCTTGCCGCCGGCAAGAATCACCATCTGAATGTAGCTTACCCAAGCAGGAGTTGGAATCACCACTTCGTCGCCAGGGTTCACGATGCTCATCACCACATTGGTAAGTTCGTGCTTGGCACCATTACCCACCACGATTTGTTCGGGAGCGAAATCCACGCCATTCTCGTTTTTCAACTTTTCGCTGATAGCCTTGCGGAGCGAGAGGTAGCCGGGCACTGGTGTGTAGAAACTGAAATTCTGGTCGATAGCCGCTTTTGCAGCATCTTTGATGTGGTCGGGGGTTGCGAAATCAGGTTCACCCACCGAAAGGTTTATCACATCTACACCTTGAGCCTTGAGCTCTTGACTTTTTTGCGACATGGCCAATGTGGCCGAAGGAGAGAGCGCTTGAATGCGATCTGAAACCATGTTACTCATATTCAGAAAAAAACTTTAATAATTTCTTAGTATCAATTTTGCCACCGCCCCACATGAAGCAATAGACTATACAAAATTACGCATTTTTTTTTGCCAATTCAAACACCGCCAGCAATAAAACAAAAAAACTGACGAAAAACACCGACAACCAGGGCAAACGCATCAAAATTTGTCAAACCCAAAAGTCGTCGGCGACGACTGATTATGAAAAAACACCACGCAAGCGAGTAGAGCGAAGCAATACGAAGCGCAGCTTGGTGATATGGGCACCCTACTCATGTAAGCCTCGTAGAGCGTCGGTTATGCCTCAACACTCGCAAGCTATATTCGGCGTCAATCGGGTTCAAAGCGGATATAATCGGTGTGTTTTTTTGGGGAGTCAACAGGTCAACAAGCCCGCGAGTCAACAAGTCTAATTTCTAACTTCTAATTTCTAACTTCTAATTTCTAATTTCTAATTTCTAACTTCTAACTTC
>JAKSMA010000101.1 GCA_024400895.1 Muribaculaceae bacterium
ACAGCGGTGCCAACGACTGCTACGAGAAGTAGAAAATTTCGTTTCATTTATTCTTAGTTTAAAAGTTGGAGTTTTGTTTATCTTTAGTGTAAAGTTACTGCAAAAAATGCGCACAGGCAAATGAAATTTGCTAAAGTGGCAATGTTGCCGTAATTTTGTAGCAGAATATAATTGATATGCGCAACAACGTTATCTCCATATGTAAAGGCATAGCCATCATTTTGATGGTGCTGGGCCATACTGAGGGACCAGGCTTTTTGATGCACATTGTGTATCTTTTCCACATGCCTATCTTTTTTATCACAGCGGGCTATTTCTTCAGTCGCAAATATTTGTCGGATCCCTGGTCTTTTGTGGTGAAGCGATTTAAGGGGCTTTATGTGCCGATGGTGAAGTGGGCACTTTTCTTCTTGATTATTCACAATCTAATGTTCGATGTGGGGTTGCTGAGCGAAAAGTTTGGCAACTGGGAGAATGGTGTAACACACCCCTACAATCTTCATACTTTCCTTCAGCGCGCGGTTAGCATCGTTACATCCATGTCGGGCTACGACGAGTTTTTGGCTGGCGCGTTCTGGTTTTTCCGTGCGCTTCTGATATCGAGCATCTTGTTTTTGGCTCTTTATTATGCCCTTGAAGGCCGATGGAAGCGCCTTCGAGGCAATGGCATCGTGACACTGATTTGCATTGGCGCATTGGGTTTTGCTCTGCTGAAGATTAGCAATGGCTTGAAAGTGGTGAATGTGGTGCAAGGTGGCATTCGCGAATGCTGGGGCGTATTCTTTTTTGGGGTAGGTGTGTTGTACCGCTCATATGAGCACCGAATTAAGGAGCATTGGGCATTGGCGTTGCTCTATTTGGGCATTCTTTGCCTGGCCACAAAACTTGGATGGCACGGCATGACACTCTCGCCATGGACGCAAGATGTAGTCACACTTCCGCTTACGGGCATAGCAGGCTTCTTGATGGTGCACTATGTGGCAAAGTGGCTCGATAGGCACGATGGCATGGTGAAGCGCGCTCTTGTGCATTGTGGCGAAATGACCCTTTACATCTATGTGTTCCATATCATCTCGTTTAAGGCGGTAAGCGCCATTAAAATTGCGTATTATGGCCTTGATTGGGGGCAGATGGGTTGCCATATGGTGGTGCACGAAAACAGTAAGACCGATATTTTCTGGGTGCTCTATACAATTGCCGGTACGGCTTTACCACTGGTGTGGATGTGGGGATATCGTAAGGTGAAACCGCATGTAGTGAATAGGGTGAAAAATATGCATTCTAAATTTAAGTAAATAAATCTAAAATAGTGTTTATTGTTGTCGGTTGATTCATGGAAATGCATTATTTTTGTAAAGCTAAACTATATTTATTTGACTGACTAAGAACAATAACACTATCGTATGTTGACCCAAATTTATAATGGTCATATCCTCACTCCACAAGGATGGATAAATGGCGGCTCCATTTTGATGGAGAACGGCCATATTGTGGACATTTGCAATCACAGTAACATTGAGCCAGCGGCAGAGCAGGCTATCGATGCTAAAGGCATGCATATTGTGCCTGGAGGCATTGAACTTCACTGCCATGGCGGTGGCGGACGCGACTATCAAGAAGGCACAGAAGAGGCTTTCCGCGTTGCCACTCTCGCACATATGAAGCATGGCACCACTGCCATGTTCCCAACACTTTCTTCATCCACACTTCAGATGATTGAAGAAGCTTGTCAAACTTGCGACAACTTGATGAAGGAGCCTGGAAGCCCAGTGATGGGCTTGCATCTTGAAGGACCTTACTTCAATTTGAAGAAAGCTGGTGCTCAGATGCCTGAAATTATTCGTGATCCAAATCCTGAAGAATATCGCCATATCGTGGAAGATTTCAATTGTATGGCTCGTTGGGATGTGGCTCCAGAACTGCCTGGCGCTATCGACATGGGTCGCTATCTCGTAGAAAAAGGCGTGGTGGCAGCAATTGGCCATACTGCAGCTGGCTATCCCGATGTGAAGGCTGCCTATGAAGTTGGCTATAGCCATGCTACCCACTTCTACAATGCTATGACAAGCGTGCACAACGAACGCGAATATAAGCACGCAGGCACAGTGGAAAGTGTGTATTTGATGGATAACATGACCGTGGAATGTATTGCCGACGGCATTCATGTGCCAGGACCAATTTTGCAATTGGTATATCGCTGGAAAGGTGTAGAGCGTATGGCGCTCATCACTGATGCGCTCGCTGTTTCGTGCAGCGACAGCGACAAGGCTTTCGATCCACGTGTAATCATAGAAGACGGTGTGTGCAAATTGAGCGACCGTTCGGCTCTCGCAGGCAGCATTGCCACTATGGACCGCTTGGTTCGCACCGCAGTAAATATTGCCGGAATTCCATTGTGCGACGCTTGTCGTATGATTAGCGAAACTCCTGCACGCATTATGAGCATCTACGACCGCAAGGGCTCGCTCCAAAAAGGCAAGGATGCTGATATGCTCATTCTTGATGCCGATCTCAATCTCCGCGCAGTGTTCGCAATGGGCGAGATGGTAGAAGGCACTAATAAATTGTAAACGCTAACTAATTATCTAAAAAATCAACATCGCGGTGGCGCACCTGTGACAGGTCCGTCACCGTTTTTTTTGCTGTTTGGATTAGGGTAGGGGATGTGAAAATATGATGAATCCGTTTTATTTTGCCACTTTTTCACTCTAAAAGTTGCACAGGTAAAAAAAATGCTCTATCTTTGCACCCGTTAAACACGACATGGTGGGATTAGCTCAGCTGGTTAGAGCGTCGGATTGTGGTTCCGAAGGTCATGGGTTCGAACCCCATATTCCACCCCAAAGGAGACTTGCCAATGGTAAGTCTCATTTTTTTGTCACCATCTTTGGACTGTTCTGTTCCT
This sequence comes from Muribaculaceae bacterium, assembly GCA_024400895.1. GTDB lineage: Bacteria > Bacteroidota > Bacteroidia > Bacteroidales > Muribaculaceae > Sodaliphilus. The sequence continues at coordinate 2,906 of JAKSMA010000101.1, forward strand.
AAACTCTATGGAAAAAATTTAGTGGGAGAGCGTATTATGGTTCTGTGGAAAAGGTGGGGATGATAAACAAGAAAATAAACATTTCTGCTACTATCCCACTATGGTAGTGACATGCCTCAGGCATGTTGAACCCGCAACCTCCGAAAACACACACAGCAGATTTGAACAGGAATTTTAAAATCTAATTCGATAAATTCGTCACCTTCCACTAAATTTCGGCTGAGGTGTAGAATTCTTGTTGATAGAGGCGTGCGAGGAAATCCCAGTTGTCGTGGAGGATGGTGCCTGATTCGTCAGCCGGAAGTTTTGCGTCGGGCAACAAACCTCTATTAAACAGGTAGCGAATCAGGTCGGCTGGGCAGCGGCCAGGCTCTGTTACAAGTGTGTGCGCCTCTTGTGATGCAAGTGCTTTGTTGTAGAGCGTGTTGCCCTCCATTGCCACGAATTGTGCCACATTAGGGGCGATGAGGATACCGTGTTCCTTGTTGGCAAGAATCACGAAATTGGCATGCGCTTTCAGATTGGGAAGCACGCCGCCCTCCTCCTGCTCCCAGCCCATTTTGCAAGTAAGGAACGAAACTAAGGCTTCATAATCTTTGAAGAACGCGATTTCTTTTCCGTTGGCTTTCACGAAATCGGTGTAGAGATGGTGAATTTCTTTTTTCTCCACTTTTACCTTCTTGGGAAGCTCGCCAGTGGCCACCATTTGCACCCATTCGCCTATAGGTAGCGCCAACGGACCGCAGGGCTGGCTGAGCATCACGCGGTCGTAGAGGTCCTGTATCTTTTCTGCAGCGGCTGCGCCTTCTTTCTGATAGATATCGCGTGCTTCAAGGTGAGCTTTTGCAATTGCGATTTTTGATGCGTGCTTCAGGAGATAGCAGTGGTAGAACAGCCAGGTGCTCAATTCAAAAATGCTATTGGCATCTTCCACATCTTCGGGGTCGACGCCCGCCTTCATATTGTATTCAATGGCTTCTGGCGCGGTTTCATATACCTCGTCGAGCAATTGGTGGAATTCGTCAGCCAGCCATCCGATATCGGCATCGAGGGGCGAAAGATTGAAATTCTTGTAGTGCTGTCCTTCCAGTGCATACCAGATGATAAAGCGCAAGTCGTCGCGATTCAACTCGTAGTCGATGTAGTCGTCGCTACGCCCGTAGAATGGGAGCGGTGTGCCATATAGGTGCTCATGCATCATAGTGAACGAGCGCCAGATGCCTGCATCGGTGACCACATCCTGAAAATATCCCACCACGGCAAGTACCACGGCTTCGCGTTGCGTGTCGGGCATATCGGAAAACCTGCCGCTTTCATCCCAGTGTTTAGTCAATTTGGTGGCCAAAAGCATGTAGAATTTCTCAACCTCAGTCACCTTTTTGGTGTTGGGTTGCATTCGCATAAATTCTTTGGCAGAGATTTCCATTAGTTCTTCAGTTTCACTGTTCCGTATTCGTAGCACACGCTGGTGGTGTAGCCGTATTCAGTTTGTGTGATGTAGATAGTGCAGGTGGTGGTGCCCACATTTGTGAAATAGCAGTCGAAACCATCCACGTGAGTTTTAATCATCACGTATTTGTCGGCAAGGTTGCCATAAATGGCTTTGCTAAATACGATAGCGTCTTCTTTGGATAGGCCCGATTTCATAAAGGTGACACTTGATAGCACATCTTCGTCGAAGTCCATCGAGGCGTAGGTGTAGTTGAGTCCATCGAGAGTGGGTGCATCGATAATGATGCTGCTTCCATATTCCGACGACGAGAGTTTGCGACTTTCGAGTTTCGCCTTCACATCATGTTTTGATGTTTCGCCTAAGATGGAGCCCCAGAATTCGTTTTGGAGAGCAACTGCCACCTCTTGGTCTTCGCTAACTGTGGTTTCTTGGCTTTGTGCAACTGCTGCACTGAAGCAAATGGCCAATGTCAGGGCGATAAATATTTTTTTCATAATTCTTGCTTTTAAAGTCGGGTTAAGTGATTCACAAAGATAGCAACAATTTCATTTATGCGTCAAAATAATAATCTAAAATGATGCTAAAAAATCAGATATAATTACTTTCTGAGATAAAAAATCCTCCAGAGGTGTTCTGGAGGATTTTGAGCCGCGAACAGGGCTCGAACCCGTGACCTTTTCGTTACGAATGAAATGCTCTACCAACTGAGCTATTGCGGCTATTACGATGCTTAGCGGCGCATCGTTTTATTATTTTTGAGTCGGCAGCTATGCTGTTAGAATACCGACTGCTTGCTGTATACTACCTTGATTTTTGCCTTGTCGAGGCGCAATTTCACGATTGATGGCAGTGCCACTGAAGGTGAAATCTTTGTCACGATGGTTTGTTGTTGTGAAGAGTAGTAATAGTAGCTTGAGTTTTGAGTGTAGCTTGTCACATCAATAGGAGTGAGTACCAGATTGATGTCTTCTTCCTTGGCAACACCACCTTGATTGTTGAGGATGTTGAGGATGTAGGGACGGAGTCCGGTGAATTCATATTGTTTCTTCGTAGCATTGTAAGTCGCATAGAAAGAATCCTGATTGTTTGTCAAGCTGTCACCGTCGAAGAATGTGTCCTTCTTGTTCCTTTTCACCATCAAGATGTGTGATGGTGGAGCAATTTTGTATTCATTGCTGATTTCCTCTGCAGGGATTGTGAGTTCAAGAGAGTTGATTACCGAAAGACCGTCGGCCGTATTGGCTCTGTAGGTGTTGATGATGTCTTGTATAGGGAACTTCACGTTCACCTCGTAGCCAGAAGGCCCCATCACGATAGCTTCGCCATTACCCACCATTTCTTTCACGCTTTCGGCAACGGTGAGTTGGAGATTGTTGTTGGTGATGACTTCTGGAGTTGAAGCAGCATAGACTTGCATACTGGTTTGGATAGTGTCGACAGTGTCGCGCACCACGGTGTGCTGGCGATAGTACACTTCCAAATCGGTTGCGTAGTAGTTCATTACGCGGCCAGAGCCATAGCTGTGCTTGATGTAGAGGCCAGGGAATTCTTCTTTGAATTTTGTTGGGTCGCGGAAGAATTCATTGTTCTTTGTGTAGAGTTGGAACATCTTTTGCGCATATTCCTTTGGCATTGGTACGCGAATTTCTCGCCATGTGGATGATGCGCCCGAGTAGCTATATTCCGCACAGTGAACAGCGCTTGCAGGAGAGCATGATGCTGATGCAAGAGGTTTGGCTGCATCATAGTAGCCATCTGCAGAGAAATCGCTATAGATGGGGTCGGGAAGCGGCTTGTTGAGCTCATACACATTCATACGCATAGGGGCCAAAGAGTCGCCGGTGAAACCACCAGTCGACTTCAAACTCAGCACCAGTCGGCAAGAGTCGATCCATTCGGCTTTAGTTCCGACGGTGTCGATTCTGTTGGCAGGCATCAATTGGCACACCACTTCGCTCTTGAGCTTGCCGTAGCCAGGGCAGTTGATTTCGCCCACGAGCTGAGTGCTTGTGCGTGCTTGGAGTTTTGTGTTAGGCACACTTACGCCTGTCATCACAAACGAAGAGTCCTCGATAATCGACGACTTAGTGTCGGTGATAGAGTGGCCTATATTTTCGTCGGAGCATGAATACACGCCCACCATCATGAGCAGGGCGAATATCAGAGTGACCGATTTTTTCATATTCAAAAATTGAGAGGTGAATATTTTTTACAGAGATTCGTAGAACGCCTTGTAAGTTTCGGCGTTGTTTGCCACGTCGGCTTGGTAAGGAAGGAATGGAAGCCCAGATTCCTTGACGAGTGCCAGGATTTCTTCACTTACGTTTTCGCTGGCTTGAACCACGCCGTCGCAGTGCTGGAGCGCGAGTTTTGTCAATCCCACCTTGTCGAGCGCAGTGTCTTTTGCCAAGGCAAAGTTTTCTTCCTTCATGCCGTCGAATTTCAGTTTTTCGTAGAGGCGCACATCAAATGGCTCTGCGAAGTCGTCGTCGGTGAGTGAATACACCACCTTTGTGCCTTGATAAGAAGGGTCGTCGGCGTAGAAGTCCTTGATATAGAGTGGTGCAAGTGCCGTAATCAAACCGGTGCAGTGGATTACTTCTGGAACCCAACGGAGCTTCTTCACGGTTTCAAGCGTGCCACGCACGAAGAAGATGCTTCGCTCATCGTTGTCGGATGGGGAACTTGCTGTTTCGAGTTCTTTAGTGATGCTTTTAGTGAAGTAGTCTTCATTAAAAATGAAATACACTTGCATGCGAACTGGCTGCAGTGTAGCCACCTTGATAATCAGCGGGTGGTCGGCATCATCAATGGCGATATTCATGCCCGAAAGGCGAATCACTTCGTGAAGTTGGTTACGGCGTTCGTTGATGAATCCGTATTTAGGCATAAAGGTACGCACTTCAAGCCCGCTTTCTTGCACAGCTTGTGGCAATTCGCGTCCCATCACAGCCATTGGTGTGTCAGGTAAATAGGGAGATATTTCTTGTGAAATAAAAAGTACTTTGTTTACATCCATTGCGCAAAAATGTTTAAACTATCTGCAAAGGTAGCAATTTTTTTCCAATTTTGCTGTCTGTTAGGGCCTCAAGGGGTGATTTTTTAAATAAAAATGGCATTGTTTTAACATTAGTAAAACAAAATTAGGGCAGATGATGGCGCGACATGACGTAACATTTTTTTACTACAATTAATAAACAATTTCATTCTTATTGTTTGAGATATGCAATTTATGTGTTAAGTTTGTAATTCAAATGCAAGTCTGCTCAGGCAGTAGCTTTTGAAAAAACAAACAGATTATTATCATATTTATTTTAAAAGATTGATTCATATGAAAAAAACAGTTTTGGCATTTGCCGTGGCATTGTTGGCCACGGCAACTATGGGTGCTCAGGATGCACATCGCCGCGGTGGCGACCGTCAGGCACCATCTGCAGAGGAGATGATTGGTAAGCGCATCGAAATGATGACTAAAGGACTCAACCTCACAGAGGAACAGCAAAATAAGGTTCGCGAGATTCTTACCGACGAAATGAACTACGAAGGCCAAATGCGCCAAATGCTCATGAAGCGTAAGAAACAAAGCGAAGCAAAGATTGCCGAAGTGCTTACCGACGAACAGAAGGAGAAGCAAAAAGAAATGCATAAGCGTATGGGTATGCGTGGCCCTGGCCCACAACGCATGGCACAGCACCAACATGCAGAAGGCGCATGCCCTGAAGGCGCAAAGCATGAATGTGAACAAGGCAAAAAAGAATGTGACAAGGCAGCAAAGCACGAATGCAAAGAAGGCAAGATGACCGAAGAATGCATGGCTGCAAAGCATGATTGCGACAAAGCTGGCAAGCACGAATGTGACAAGGCCGCAAAGCACGAATGCAAAGAAGGCAAGATGACCGAAGAATGCAAGGCTGCAAAGCATGATTGCGACAAAGCCGGCAAGCACGAATGTGACAAGGCAGCAAAGCACGAATGTAAAGAAGGCAAGATGACCGAAGAATGCAAGACTGCAAAGCACGAATGTGACAAGG
>JAKSMA010000102.1 GCA_024400895.1 Muribaculaceae bacterium
TTCTTCATTTCTTTTGAATTTTTTGGTTGTTAATATTCTATTCTGTTTTTTGCTTGTTGTTTATTTCTTTTTTTTCATCACCTCGTCGTAGTCCACATGGTCGTAGAGGAGGCGTGTGCGCGTGGTGAATTGTGGTGATATCACATCGCGCTCCGGTCTATAGTATGACGTTTTGATGCGCCCAAGGTTTAAAAGCGTTTGCCCCACATTGTCGGTCATGAACTTGCGATTCAGTGCCGCTTGAATGTTGCTCACGATTTCGGGGTGCAGTTGCTTGTAGCGATCGGAGCACCAAATCACGAATGGCACTTCGTTTTGGTGACGAAGCATATTGGGCGATGGCGTGTACGACACATGGCGGCCACGCTCGTCGCGGTAGTCATAGATTTCTTCGCCATGGTCGCTGAAGTACACCACCACAGCGTTTTTGTTGCGATAGAGGTCGAAGATGTGGCCCATCACGGCGTCGTTGTAGAGGGTGGCGTTGTCGTAGGTGGCAATGGCCCACTTCTTGTCTTTGTTGAGCCACTTTTCGCTACGCTTTATGTCGGCAGAGTGGTACTTCTCGTAAACGCTCTTCTTGGGATATCGGCGGCTGAACGACACGTGCTGGCCCATCAAGTGCAGCACCACCAGGTTGTGCTTCTTGGTGAATTTCGCTTTCTTTTGGAAATCGTCCACCAGTTGCATGTCGTAGGTGAAAGTCGTATCGTTGCACGCGGTGTACGACAAGCGCTCAATGTCGGAATTGTAGATAAAAGCGTTCACCGTGATGGTGTAGAGGCGCTTGGTCATGTAGGTGCGTTGCATGTCCCACATCCACACGTCATAGCCGCTGCGCTTGAAGATGGTGGTGAAGTTAGGATGGTCGAACCAGTTTTCGCCGTCACCCACACTGTTGATGCTGAACGTGTTCTTTTCCACCACGGAAGTCACGTTTTCCTGTGCCACCACATCGGTAAACACGAAAAGGTTTCCCTTGTCGCGCTCGCGTTCCATGCAAGGCGTGGTCAGGGTGGGGTAGTCGTAGAGGCTGGCGTGGTGCTTGTTGTAACTTTCGCCGAGCACATATATCACAGTGAGCGAATCTTGTTCCTCCACCTTTGGCGTGGTTTTGTACACCTCTTTAGCCTGCTCGATAGCGAAGTCCACATCATTGTCGAAAGCACGGAGCGAATTGATGGCATGTAAACTTTGGGTCACCGGGTCGAGCGAATCGTAGGGGAAATAGTGGCGCCAAGTGTAGATTTGGGCCGAGTTACGGCAGCAGAGTAGCCATCCGTGGCATACCAGCATCAGCACGATGCCGATGGTGGCGCAAACGCCCGTAAACCAGGTGCAGAAGCGCATATTGAGTTTGCGGCGCAAAAAGCGTTCAATGGCGCGGCGCTTCCATTCGCACACAGCGATAATCACCAGCACCACAAAGTCGATGAGATAACTCAACTGGCTTGCGTTCGTGAGCATATAGGTGTCGACAAACTCCGAACTTTCCTTCGGATTCGTCTCCACCAGCACCGTCAGTGTCTGCTGCGAGATACACATTTCAAAGTTAAGCACCAAAAAGAGCGTAATGCCCATCAGCACCCAGAAAACCAGATATAAGAGAGCCTTGACGGCGATTTTCGCCTTATTGCTTTTCGCGAAATGGATGAGGCAAGTGGCAATGTAGACCACGGCAAACTCAATCGCGAGCCCCTGCAAGAAGCGCAGCGTTTGGCCCACGCGGTCATCCAGAATATAGCACATCCACTGGATAGGCTGCTGAATGCACATCAGAAACACCAGCACAAAGAACACCGGCTGCTCCTTCACCGGCCCAGCCAACGCCCTCACAAAAGTATATATTTTCTTAAAAAACTGCTTCATCATTCCGTTCAACACTTCTGGCCCCAAGAGTCCGCGCCGTCACATACGCCCGCACCCGCACCAAAAATGCCCCCACAAAATTACAAAAAACTCCCCACAAAAAAAGAAACAACACCCCAATGATTTTTAAAACAGAATGGGGGAGGATGAAATTAGGGGCGCACTTGGTGGTGTGCGCCCCTGATTTGGGAGTATTGTTTTGCCTTTGCTTTTGTTGAGCTTGGACCTGAAAGGGGGATTAGTTTTGGGTCCAGGTCATGTTCCAGAGGGCTACGCGGTCTTTTTGCGAGGTGCTCTTGGTTGGGCAAAGGTTGGTGACTTCGATGGTGAAGTTGCCTTTGACGTTGACGTCTTCACTGAATTGGTAAGCGGTGTACTTCACTGCGTCTTCTTTGGTGACGGTGAAGGTTTTCACTACTGCACCTGCTTGCTTGATGTCGACGCGGAATGATACGCCTTTGGTTTCGGTGTAGGCATATCCGTAGTTGAATGTGAGCTTGCCAATGCCGCCTTCGAGTTCGGGTGAAACGAGCTTGCCTGGGTCGGTTGACTTGCCGCTGATGTTGCAAGCCATTGCGTAGTCGGTGGTGGAACCGGTCTTGAAGCCGATGAAGGTGAACACTGGGTTGGCGTCGGTTGCACCGCCTTTGAGCACGCTTGCGTTGGTTGCAGTCCATCCTGCGCGGGTGGTGTAGGTGCCGTAGGTTGCGGTTGCGGTGCTGTTGTTGAATGTTTCGAAGTCGCCGCGTGTTGCTGCTGCTGGTACTACGCCGAATGAGAAGTCGTCCATACACCAGGTCTGGTAGTTGGATGCTGAGCCTGCAGTGTAGCGGAAGCCGATGTAGTAGGTGCCGTCGGCATACTTAGAGAGGTCGATGTCGCCTGATTCTACGAAGCCGCTGTAGCCTGTTGATGGAGCCACTGCGAGTGTGCAGTTGATCTTGTCGGTTACGGTGCCGCTGAATGGCACTTGGCCGTTGAAGATGTAGACTTCGAAGTTGTCGGTTGGGCCTTGGTAACCTACTTGTGTCTTGAAGCTGAGGATGCGGTTCTTTGCAGCCTTGATGTCGAGTGCTGGGCTGATGAGCCATGCTTCGTAAGGAGGAGTTTTGCCCATGTAGCCGGTGATGCAAGCGTAGGTGTTGCCGTCGAACGATGCTGTGTACCATCTCTTGTCGCCTGCAGGAGTGTAGATGGTCCAGTCGCTTGGGATGCCGCCTTCGAATTTTTCTTCACAGCTTGTCACGCCGCCAGTGGTAACAGAGAGTTGGAATTCGTTCTTTGAACCGCTGTTGCCGGTGATGCCGTGGGTGCCCATGAATTTGTCGAATGTGCCCTTTACGAGAATCTTGCTGTGGAGCACTTCTGGCCAGTCGGCGAGGTTAGCCATTTGGCGGAATGGTGTGCCTTGTGGGAGGGCAACTACCACGCACTTGCTGAAGTCGCGGCAGTCGGCAGATGGAGCGATGACGAGCGTGTTGTCGAGGGTGGTTGGAGCTTCCCATTCGATGTCGGCAGCGCTCTTCACTTCGCTTACTTCTGGAGCCACAGCACCAACTACGTAACCCATCATCCAGCCAGTCTTGCCTGCTTGTTCTGGAGCGATAGCTTCTTCCACGGTCCATGGGTCGCTAACGAGGCCCTTGGTAGAGGTTGAGAAGCCGATGCAGTCGCTTGCGTCGCGGATGTAGAGTTGCCATGTGCCGCCGTCGAGCTTGGTAGCGCTTGTGTTGTAGTAGCTGAGTACACCCACTACAGAACCTGTGCCGAGAGGGAGCATGTTGGCACGGAATGAAGCGTAGTTGCTGTTACGCATCACGAGGGTGTTGCCGTTTTCGTCTTCGATGTTGCGGTTGGTGGTAGCATCAGCGCTAGCGAATGTGTTCACACCGTCAGCATCTGGGAATTTCACGTTGTCGATGCGCACGAGGCGACCTTGCCATTTCTTGAGGCTTTCAGCGTCGGTCTTGAGGTCGCTGATGTTTAAAGGAATGGTGTCGACCTTGCTTGCAGAAGGAAGGCCATTAAGTTCGGCAATGCCTTGGAAGGTGGCCAATGGGAGGAATGTTGCTTCCCACACGCCGCCACTTTCATAGTATTGAGGGTAGCCGATTTGTTGTTGGCCGTTGTACTTGCCCACGAAGCAGTCCTTCATGTTGATTACGATTTCTTGACCTACGCGGTAGGTGTTGTAGAGGCTTGTACCGTTGATAGAGATAGAGAAGCCTGCGGTGCCGTCAGAGATGTAGAGGCTCTTGTAGATGTTGCCCGACACGTCGTTGGCTGTGACCCAACCGTGGATGATTTCATCTTCCTTCACGGTGTCGATGTAGTTGTTGGCATCTTGCCAGTGCTTAGCTTTAAACTCTGCGATGGTTATGTTTGGCTTGTGTTCTGCCTGAGGCACAACCATAGGTGGAGTATCAAAGTCGTCATTACAGCTCGAGAAAGCCACCCCGAGAAGAAGAACGCTCAAATATACATAAAATCGTTTCATAATGTATGTTGTTTTTTTATTGTCGAAATTGTTATATAACTGAAAAATGATTAGAATTTAACACCAGCGTTCAAGAACACGCGGATACCCTGAGCGTAGTAGTATTTGTTAGGATACTTGGTGGTAGAGAAGTTGGTGTAGTCGAAGCGACCTTGTTGATAACCGCCGGTTTGGATTTTGCGGTTGTCGAGCAAGTTGTTGATGCTCAAGTTGAGGTTGAGCGATGCAGAGCGGCTGAGGTAAATGAGTTTACCGATGCTCATGTTCACAATGAGTGCTTCGTTGAACTTGTCTTGAGTGCTGATTTCGTGGATGCGTTGTTGCAATTCTTCTTCGCTTGAGCAAACCTTCCAGAGGTCGGGGAGTGCTTCGTGGCGAACTGGTGAGAGGTCAACATAAGCGCGGTTCATCCATGCGCCATTCAATTCGAAGAACCACATGTGTGGGCCTGTGTAGTTGAATGCGAGGCTGTAGGCTTCTTGTGGAGTGCCACTCACGTAGAAGTTTTTCAGATATACGATTTGAGTCACGTCGGGTTGTGAACCGTTTTCGTAACTGCGAGTACCGAGTGGTCGGTTCTTGTATTGGTAGCGACCGATGTTGGCAGCAGCCGAAACGGTGAGGTTGGGTGTGAGCTTGTAGCTAACGCCCACTTCCACGCCCTTGAACACCTTGTGCACATTGGTGAGCGCGTAGTTCATAAATGTGCTTGCGAGGTCGTCGTAGAACGCTGTGCGTTCGGTGCCCTTGCGCATGTCGGTGTAGAAACCGGTAACCACGCCTTTGAAGTTGCGGAAGTTCCAGTTATAAGAGATGTCGCCCGATGCGATGATTTCGCTGTTGAGGTCGGTAATCACGTCGTCTTTGATGCGAGGTGATACATAAGCGTTGTACGACAATGGAGCGCGAGTTCCGTAGTAACCGTGAGCCACGATGCTGTTGCGGCCGTCGATTTTAAACATCACGCTTGCTTTTGCACCATAGTTGAAGAAGGTGTGGGTAGCACCCTTGCCGTAAGAGTTTTCAGGAGCACGACCGTTGCGCATGAAACCTTCGCGTTGGTATTGTGTATAGCTACCGGTAGCGCCGTAAGAGAGTTCCCATTTTGCAAACGACCAAGAGTTCTGCAACCAGAGGTTGGCGCTGATTTGGTTGATGTTGTAGTCGTAGCCAAATCTGTCGTCTTTGGTAACTTTGCGGTTAGGGTTGTTGAGGTCGTTTTGAGCCATGTCGGGGTTGTCGGGGAAGTCGCGTTCGGCATATTGGTCGAAGTCGCTCCAGAACATACCGCCGAGGAGGTCCTTGATGGTCTTGTAGTAAGACGAACGGGTGTAGTTGGCACCGGCACCACCTTGGAGAGCGAGGTGATTGGTGAGTCGCATGTTCAGGTTGGTGTTGAGTTGCCAGCTTGCCTGATTGCTGTGGCGGTTTTCAAGAATGTAGCTTGACCCCTTGCCTTCCATCTCGTTGAGGTAGTTGATTTGGTAAAGGCTGCCCCAGTTGATTTGACGATAAGTGTCGTCGTCGCCCACCCAGCGTTCGCGATAGATTTCTGCGATAGTTGGATCGGTCCAGTAGCTTGGAAGATAGCGATAGTAGTCTGGACGTGGGTCGGCAGAGTTATACCAGTTGATAGCGCTTGAAGCGCAGAACGACTTGTGGAAAGCCAAACCGGTGTTAAGAGTTGTTCCAGGCTTTGGTTTCCAAATCCAGTTGAGGATGGCTGTTGGGTCGAACGATTCCACTTCGCGAGCATTGCGCTTTTTGCCTTGTTGCCAGCCCCAGTTGCTGTTGTAGAGGTTGTTGCCAGTGAGCTGGTAGCATTCCTCAAATGTAGCAGCGTTGCTTGCGCGGCGTGTTGGAGCGCCGAATGTGGTGAGCGCGATGCTGTGTTGAGCGTTGATATCCTTTTGCACTGCGAGGAAGTAGCCCCAGCTCTTGTAGAACGAGCCAGGCACCACGCCTTCGTCGGCATAGCGACCGATGGCGCTAAGCGTCACAGCCCATCCGCTTGGCATGAGGCCAGTGCTGAATGTGGCCATACCGCGCCAGCGGTAGTTGCTGTTGGTGTAGGCCACGCTACCGCGGAAGCCAGGAGCGAAATCCTTGGCGAAGGTGCTGATGTTGTTGGCACCACCCACATCGCCGAGTGCATAGCTACGAGTGTCGAGACCCATACCGATAGCCTTGCTTCTGAATGCTTGGTTCAAACCACCGAGCATAGAGAAATTGAAGCGGCCGCGGCTTGCGTCGTTGAAGTACACGCCGTTGATGTATTGTTGGGTGTACTCAGAATTGTAACCGCGAATGCGGAAACGCATCACGCTGAAGTTGTAGCTTGCAGCTTGATAGAATGGATTGTCGCTTGCGCCAGAGAGGGTAGCCACCGACTGGGTGTTACCTTCTTCGTCTTCAAGTTGTGATTCTGTGATTACCACGTCGCTTTGGTCATCGTCGTTAGCAGTTTGGGCTGCTGGATTGAACGATGATGAAGTCATCGAAATGGTGCCAACATTGAAAATGCCCTTGGCAGGGATTTCAACGGTGGTTTCACAGTCCTTGTAACCATAGCCAATCACGAGCAGAACGTCGCTTCCCGGTTGCGCATCGCTAATGAGGAAGTCGCCCGAAGGGCCGGTTGTTACGGTATTGCCTTGGTTGTCGAGCATTACCGTAGCACCCACTACAGGCAGTCCGCTCTTGGCATCAATCACCGTGCCTTGCACGCCCGTTTGGGCCCATAGAGCCGAGGCGCTCATCAGCAGGGTGAGAAGCAAAAACAGTTTACGTTTCATAAATGGATGTATTAGTATTAATTGTTCTTATAAAATCAAAATAGCTGTTGCAAAGGGTTGCAACTGCCAAAATTAGTAAATTTTTTTCATACTTTCATTGAAAGAGGCTATAAATAATGTGCGAAGGTGTAAAAAATACAGTTTTTATACAAAAACACGCTCGAAATTGCTCCTGTATGAATATTTTTTTTACTTTTGTGGGTGTGAAAATCCTCCAGCTTTTGGAGAACGTTTTTCTTCTGTAAGACCATTAATCCCATTTCGACTATGACATCAAAAAACATTGTGCTTCGCGCCGACGGAAAATATAGTTGGGTGTATGAATTCAGTCTCTACACCAACCCGACCATACTCTTTGTGATTCTGAAAATCTTCGGATGCATTTTTGTGGCCATGTGGGCTTTCATCGTGTTGATTGATGTGGGGGAGAGTTGGTATGGATGGGACGACTTTTTCAATTTCTCCAAGTTTTGGGTGCTGTTTATGGCTGGCGCGTCGGCCTTCATCACAGTGGGATATTACATCTATGCGCTGGTGATGGGCGGCAAATATTGTGTGCTCTTCGAGATGAACGACGATGGCGTGCTGCACAAGCAGATGCCCAAGCAAGTGAAGAAGGCGCAGCTGCTTGCATGGCTGGGTATGGGCGTGGGTGCCGCTACCGGCAATATTCAAGGCATCTCTACTGCGGCGATGTCGCAGGCCAAATCGCAGATGTATAGCAGCTTCAAGTCGGTAAAATCGGTGGAGGCGTATCCGAGCCGTCATGTGATAAAAGTGAATTCCACTTTGAATTACAACCAAGTGTATGCCGCCGACGAGGATTTTGAACAGGTGTTGGCTTACATTCTGGAGCGTGTGCCTCAAAAGGCGAGAGGGCGTTTAACCCCCAAAGTCCATTAGGCACAAATGGCAATATTCCGTTTCTCATAGGCATCATTTGTCTATCTTTCACTTACATAGGAATCCCTATGCTCGCTCTGGTATAGCGCAAATCCTGACACTATGATAACCTAAAATCTTATCCATGCCCTAATGAACTTTCTGCGTTTTAAAAAGTGAATTTTTCACCCAAATTGAAAATCCACGGAATTTTATATTGAAAATAATGGGAATTTTGCATTGAAAATCCACGGAATTTATTATCTTTGCACCGAAAATAACTGCAATATGGGATGTATTACAATAGATTAGT
>JAKSMA010000103.1 GCA_024400895.1 Muribaculaceae bacterium
TTTGTAGTGAAAAGTACATATTAATCAGTTGAGAATTAATTTTTACTCAACAAAAGGTATTTAAGAATGACGAAAGAGAAGCGACATCAAATCATAATGAACACGCTGCTGAAAAAAGGCTCAGCTCAAGTGACAGAACTTGCCGACATCCTACAGGTGTCGTCGGTTACTATCAGAAAAGACTTAACTGAACTCGAAAAGGACAATAAGCTCTATCGCAGCCATGGCCGAGCTATCATGCTTAATCCTTTCACAAACAATCGTTCGGTCAACGAAAAGGAGAAACTCTACACCGAACAAAAAACGCTCATTGGCCGTGAAGCGGCAAAGCTTATCACTGCCAACGACTCTATCATACTTGCCTCAGGCACAACAGTTCATGCCTTGGCTCGCAACATCGTGCCCAAAGGCGGACTCACCGTAGTGTCGGCTTCCATACAAGTGAGCGAAATTCTCACCGAACATGAAAATATCGACATCCTGCAACTTGGTGGTATGCTCCGCCATAGTTCGCTCTCTGTGGTGGGTGAATATAGCGAACATATTCTCAAAAACTGCGCCTTCAGTAAGCTATATCTGGGCGTGGACGGCATCGACTTCGACTTCGGATTCTCAACCACCGATATGCGCGAGGCCAACCTCAACCAGAAGATGATGAAAACTGCGCAAAAAACCATCGTTCTTGCCGACTCCAGCAAATTTGGCAAACGTGGCTTCGCGAAAATCGGCGACACTGAAGACATCGATGTCATCATCACCGACGCTGGCATATCTTCAAAAGACCGTGCCGCCATCGAAGACCTTGGTATCGAGCTCATCATTGCAAAATAAGCACACTCTTTTGCGGCAGTGGTGCACTGCCTTTTTCTAAATAAAACAAAAACATTTTCTTTTAAGTAGCAAAGGCTCCAGAATTCAATCTGAAGCCTTTGTTTTTCTATCAGTGAGCACCACAGGATCATCTCACAAAAAATTGTTCAAGCAACTCATTGAATAGATGTGCTAAATAATACCACTCAGGTCGATTTTATATTCTGTGGGTGCAGATTCGTCACGATGCATAAACATTGTCATGTAAATGGGCATATAAACCACAGAATCATCTATGAAAAGATTGTCGTTGCACAAAACAATTGCTTTCCTCGTATCATAATCTTTGCATTGCATAATGTTGGCCAACGCGCGATGGCGTGCATAGTCTTTTCCTGATTTGACTTCTATAGGAAGAACACCACCATCCAAAGATACAACGAAATCCACTTCACCTCTTTTCTTGCTGTTGTAGTAATATGGGACTATACCATGGGCTATCAATTCCTGCGCTACAAGATTCTCATAGATAGAACCGTGGTTAATACCACTGTCGCCCCGCAAAACACGCATTTGGATTCCCTCGGCATACATTGCCGCCAACAGCCCCACATCGCACAAGAACAATTTGAGCAGATTTCTTGAGCGAGCGAGCAACAGCGGTTGCTTGGGTTCTTCCACATTATAAACAGGTATTGCAACACCAGCATTTTTCAGCCAGAGGAAAGAATTGTGGAATCGCTCGTATTTGGCGTTTTCGTTGAGGTTTTTAAGGATAAAACGCTTGTTTTTCGCATCCAATTCAGGCGGAATCAAATCAAATATTTCGTTGATAGCCAATTTATTGCTTGGGGCATATTTAGCAATATCTCTCTTGTACATTGCAATGATTCCCTTCTGAACATCCATTACACGCTTGATGTTGTTTGTCTCCATGTATTTCACGACAGCCGCAGGCATACCACCAACAATGAGGTAAAGGCGAAACAATTCCATCATTTTTTTATGAATGAACTCGTCCACGGGGTGGAGATTTTCCCAAGATTCCCTCAAATGGTTAATAACATTGTCGCCAATACCAACAGCCTTAACAAACTCCTCAATATCAAGTGGAAACATTTCCTTAACATCCATATACCCAACCGGCTCGGAGCGCAAGTCCTTCAACTCTACCCCAAGCAACGAACCGCTCAAAATATACCTGTATGACCCATCCTCTACCAAGAACTTGATAGCAGTCACAATCTCTGGGCAAGATTGAACTTCATCAAAGAAAATGAGAGTCCTTCCTTTTTCCAACTTTTTGTCTGTAATTGTGGACAAACGCAGCAATAATTCGTCGGTGCTTTTTGCCGACTTAAACAGCAATGCGGCATCCTCGTCTTCGATAAAGTTGATTTCAACAAAACATTTCCATTTCTCTCCAAATTTTCGAATGGAATAAGTCTTACCAATTTGCCTTGCACCAGTAATAAGTAAGGCATTATTAGAAGTTTTGTAGTAGTCTTCAATATACGCATCAATATGTCTACCTATCATAAAGCACTGATATTTAAATCAAAACAATACACAATTTCCATTTTTCCAATGCAAAATTAATCAAAAGTTCCACTTTTCCAACGTATTTTTCTACAAAATTTCCACTTTTCCAACGATTTTTTCACTAATTTTTCCACTTTTCCAATGCGTTTCTCTAAAAACTCTCCACTTTTCCAATAATTCTTTCCAGCTTTTTGCAGCTATGATGCACCCTTTTTCTAAATAAAACAAAAACATTTTCTTTTAAGCCAGAAAGTGCATTAGGGCATGGATAAGATTTAGGTTATCATAGTGTCAGGATTTGCGCTATACCTGAGCGAGCATAGGGGCTCCTATGTGAGTGAAAAATAGCACAAATCATGCCTATGAGAAATAAAATATTGCCATTTGCTCCTAATGAACTTTCTGTGTTTAAGCGACAAAGGCTCCAGAACTCAAGCTGAAGCCTTTGTTTTTCTATCAGTGGGCACCAGGGGCGGTGCTATTAATATACGCGATTATCCAGTCAGAGTTCGGCTAGGGTGAATGTCTGCGCATTGCCGTCCTGGTCTTTACACTGCAAGCGAGCAGGTTTTCCTTCCTCTTGAAGAATCACGAGGTCGGTACAGAAGCCTTTCAGCAATGGCTTCCACACATCGTCCACACGCACCCAGGCATTCCACAAATAGCCAAAAGCGGGATTCCAAGATGCTGCAGCAATGAATGGCTTTCCGTCGAGCACAAATGTGTTGAGATATTTCTCGAATTTGGTATCAAACGCCAATTGAAGCGTGGCGCGATGGCGAACGGTGAACACATTGCGTCGGCCTTCATCGTTGCGCACGATGCAGTAGTTGCTATCCACTGCACACACCACCTTTTCCATCGGGTTGAGCCCTGCAGTGGCGGCCGGTGCGTTTTGAGCACTAACGGTGTGCCCGCATAAACAAGCAAGGCACACCAGTGCAAATGATATGATTTTTTTCATTGCCAAATTATTTCACGCCAGCATCCTTCAAAGCCTTATCCACGATGGCCTTCTTGTTTGGATCCTTGTCGATTTCTTCAATAGCTTTTTCTGCATCATCGAGGGTTTCGTCCATGCTCTTCTGCAAAGCAACGCTCACGCGAACATAGCAGCCTTCCTTGTCGCTCAATCTGTTGATATCAACGATCATCAGCTGACCATCAACCATATAGGTCCACGACACAGCATCGGTGTGGAAACCAGCAACAGGACTGTCGCCCTTCATCACAGCGTCGAGAGTCTGCTCTGCCATAGCCTCATCCTTTTTACTTTTTTTCTCGAAGCCATACATGCAGATGTGGTTTTCAGAAACGGCCTTTGTGGCATTATAAACCTTTGTTACAAATTCTTTATATTCCTCTGCCGAGAGTTCCTTATCGCCCTTTGTTGGGAAACCAGCAATCACATCGCGAGCCTCACCCTTAAAGTTTTTAGAGTCGGAATCGTCGTAGGCAAAGCCGGGCTCAACATCAGAGAATTTCAACTTGAAGTTCTTGAGATAGAACTCAACAGCATCCTTCGAATAAGTATCTCCAGAAAACTCTGCAGCTTCTGCAGTTTCTTCACCCGCAGCTGCACCTTCTGCGCTGCCCGATTTGCTACCGCCACACGATACCATCAATACGGCAAATGCAGCACAAATAATTGTTAGAAATTGCTTTTTCATAATCGTTGTAATTTGTTTATGTTAATAGACTTAATCGAATTTAGTCGCCCCAATAGATATCCCATGAGCCAGGTGGCGCAGGAAGAAAGTCGGGGGTCCACTGATGATAGTGCAAGTCGTAGACTTTCACCTCGTGCCCACTTCCATTTTCCTGGTCCACAAGCTTGAGGCAACATCCATTAGCCGGGTCAATCCACATTTTATAGTAGGTTGCCAAAGTGCCTTTCGTGTCGAACACCCAGCATTTCACACCACACACTTCTTCCGTACCCACATACAAGCGGCCGAGTTTTCGTTGAAAATCGTCCTCGTCCGACGACGCAGCCCTCATGTGTGGCATAAATTCCATTTCATGGGCGCCATATCCCAGCGGAGCTTTTTCTGGCTCACCTGTCATATCTTCATCGTGGCAGCCATCCACCTTGGGGAATGCTCCAAATAGCGACCTGCAGCTCGCTCCTTTGCTGGTGCCCTCAAAAAAGTCGTTACGAAAATCCACTTGATAGTGGTCGATATTACCCGTTTTATAATAGTCGCCCGATTTCAAATCCACATATTCGATATGGAATTCGGTTTGTGGCGGATTATACACATAATGGCCTTTCCAAGGGGTAAGCATAGCCACCACTTTCACCTTTATCTTCACCGTTTTCTTCCCTTGATGGGCAGTGATGGTCACCTCACCCTCTTTCTTGCCGGAAATCACCACAGTGCGAGTTTTTTTCACGCTCACAGAGGCCATAGCCTCATTGTCGGAGGAAACGTTGTCGACTGTTCCCATAGTGAAAGGCGTCCAGCTGTACTGCTCACCTACAGTCACGGTGATGCTGGCAGCCTTCCCTTGCGCCAATGCCCCAAAGGAAAAGCATGCAACGCACAGGGCTATGATTGCAAATAAATATTTTTTCATTTTTGTAATTGGCTGAATGTTTAGGGCTTAATTGCAATGTTTCTCACCATTCGGCAAG
The DNA here is from genome assembly GCA_024400895.1 of Muribaculaceae bacterium. GTDB lineage: Bacteria > Bacteroidota > Bacteroidia > Bacteroidales > Muribaculaceae > Sodaliphilus. The sequence goes on from JAKSMA010000103.1 coordinate 4,991, forward strand.
CCTTTGCAGGTTTCGTTGCAAGGACTTCGAGGCTCACTTAGGCATGTATTTGAATTAGTGAGAGACTTACTTCATGGAGTTGATTTCCTGGGTGCGATCTTCCATCAGTTCCTGTGGAGAAGGATTGCCTTCGATGCCTTCGGTAATGTTTCCTCCGGGCAGAATCTTGCTGGCTGCACTCAGATAAAGGGATGCAGAAGAATAGGCAGCGCTCTCAAGGGCAGAGAGTTTGTTTTGGCCAGTCATCTTGCGGCGTGCATTCTGCTGGTCGTCATACATCTTCATCACAGGGATGGTGTTCTTAATGGCCAGCATATAGTCTTGCAGCAATTTCTTCCACTTTTTAGCCTCATCCTTATAGAAAGCCGTCATCGCCTCTTTTACAGCATCAATATCCCATGCGCCACCCATCCCGGGGCCATCGCTGTTGGCTTTGATGGCTTCGTTATTGGCATTAGCCGCACGTTCATTGAAGCCGGCTGCAAATTCATTCAACTTAGTCTCAGCCTTAAAGACCTCCTCGTTGACAACAGCCATCTCGGCAGTGAGGTCGCGCCCCATCTCCTCCATCTGTTCAGGGCTTACAATCTGATCATCGGCGTCGGCACCTTCCAAACCACGCATGAGGTCGGCCAGTTCGTCCATCTTGCCAATGCTGGCGAGATACTGCATGGCATCGGCTTCGTTGCGGAACGACTCAAACTTCTTGCGCTGTGCAGGGGTCAGTGTCTGGAGGAACTTCATCATCTTTTGGCCAGCCGCCTGACGAGCCGCAGCCTTGTTGAGCATCTGCTTCTGCTTTTTTTCCATATTGCGCTGCTCAGCCTTAAAGTTCTTGTTCTCATATTGCTGCGCTGCAGCCTTACTTGCCATTCTTCCAGCTTCGCCGAGTAGGCGGAAATATTTCTCTACCTGATCATTCTTGCCGGTTACACAAAATTGAGCGATATTGCCATCTGATGGCATGTCTGGGCACATGCTCACTACAGCCTCTGGTATGACCTGGGCCAGTGCTGCGGTCGACAGCAGGGCAACGAATAATGATGCGATTATTTTCTTCATGAGTGTATCTTATTTCTTGATGAATTCAACACGGCGATTCTTTGCGCGGCCAGCGTCGGTCTTATTGTCGGCCACAGGTTCTGATGCGCCACGACCTTCAGCCTTGAGGTTGAAGTCGTCAACACCGAGCTTAGCCAACGCTGCAACTACCGATTTAGCGCGATTCTCTGAGAGGGTTTGGTTGCTGGCATCCTTACCCACATTGTCGGTATGGCCAACGACGAGGAAACGAGCTGTTGGGTTCTTCTTCATATATTCTGCCACCTTCTGAATTTCGGCCATTGATTCAGCCTTGAGTTCGGCCTTGCCGGTTTCGAAAAGGATGTTGTTGGTCACGAACTTGCCAGTTTCGGCAATAGCCTTTTCGATGGCAGCAGCTGAAGCATCGGTGGCGTTGCGGCCATAGAGTTCGCCAGCGCCGCGTGCGATGCGCACGTTTTTCATATAGGCAGGCTTGTCACCACGATAGAAGAATGTCATCCATCCTGCACCAGCCTTTGCTCCCGGCACGTTGATGTAGCGCACACCGTCGACATACACTTTGATAACGCGCTTGTTGAACGAAATGGCATAATGGTGCCAGCGATTGTTATTCAACTGCGTCTTCTGATCCTGTCGGCTTTCACCCTCCTTATCGGTGTTGCTATTCGAACCAGAGCGCACATAAGAAAGGCAGAGGTTGTAGTTGTGTCCCCAAGTGAGTGTAAAAATTTCATTATCTCGCTCTGCATCTGGATGCATAAAGTCAATTTCGAATTCACCTTCTGTGTACATGAGATCAAATTCTACAGAAAACTCATCGCCAAAGTAGTTCTTTGGATTTTTGCTGATGAGAGGCTTAATCCAGCTGTCTTCTGTCGCAAACTCAATCACCTGTTCGCCATTCACTTTTGCGATTTCGGCATTACCGCGTTCGAGGTCCCACTTACTTGGGAATTCGCCCACTTTCTCGCCCTTCACCACGTCTTCAAACACGACGACAGAACCAGGCACAAAGTCGCTCTTCACATTGGAAGTTGACACTTCAGCTTCGCCTTCTTCTACATCTTCCACATCGGCAGCGTCGTTATTCTTGTTTCCCTTTTTTCCATTGAGCACAGCATCGGCAGCGCCTTCCACTGCACCCTCAACAGCATTTTCCACTTTTTGTTCCACCTTTTGTTTCACTTTCTCTTTCGCCTTGTTAACGAGACCTTTAAGGAACTGCGCTTCAGCATCGGGAAGGAATGCAGCCGACAAGAGGAGGCCAACTGCAACAATTGAGATTCGCTTCATCATAATTTATTATTATATAGCTGCCCCTGAAACCCAACGAGGCGGTTCTTCTATTCTGTTGCTTTTACTTTTATAACTTGCTACACAATGCATTAGCGCGGGTTTCCACTTTAGCGATTGCCCCTGATTTTTCATCCAAAAGTATTTAAAGCAGTAATTTATCTACTGGCAACGCTTCTATGACGCCATTACATTCATATAGAGTCCATGCATATCAATCAATGCCCACACAGCAGGCCTTCAATATTGAACGCATCAAATTTACGCATTTTCTATGAAAACTCACAAGAAAACAGTCAAAAAAAACTGCATACCCTCATAAATATTAATTTATTGATACCTAAGAGCCCCCACCCACCCCACATCTACACAATCAGAAAACTCCCACTAAAAAAAACAGCAAAGGCTCCAGAAACCGAATCCGAAGCCCCACCATTATATCAAAACAAGCGATGAATTATCAATCCTTATTCACCACATTGTATACAAACGACACATCATTGTAGTCGACATACACCTGTTGTTCGCCTTCATTGTCAACACGCCAACGCACATTGCAACGCAAACCTTCTGCATCAACACACTGAATTTCCATCACCTTACCACCTTTTCCATCAGATTCCCAGTCATCGCAACTGATAATGTCATACTCTTGGGTTTCCTTGCTATAAATAGTCAAGCGTTCCTTGTCAGTGTTCAACACCACCAAAATATTGCAGTCGCTCCAGTCTGACCAGTCAGTCCAACTACCGTTTTCCACAGCCCTGTAAGCAAAATTATAAGCCTTAAGCTTAATCACATCCGCATACACCTTTGATACCACCATCGACGATACCAACAACAATGTCAATGCCAAAAACTTCTTCATAGTAATTTAATAAAAAATGTTATTCTATAGTTATTCATTAATTCATCACTACAAAAGT
>JAKSMA010000104.1 GCA_024400895.1 Muribaculaceae bacterium
AGAAAACCAAGCTGGCCATTGCCGTCGCGCACCACGAGCACTCCCAGCATTTTGCCCCGCTCCAGCTCCTTATGCCATTCCTGATGCTTCGCCACATAGCGTTTCACCTGCTCAGCAGCAAGCTGGGCAAGTGGGTGCGGAGCATATTCAAAAGGATTGTTCAGCCGCGAAGGCACCTCAATCCCCTCAATCTCCGTTTCAAACCTATGTAGCTTATCATTGCTCATTTCTCGCCACAAAGTTAATCATTTTGCAATTATTTCTTGCATTCTCGCAAACATTCCATTAAATTTGCGAATTAAAGACTTAATTGACGATGGATAAACTACCACAAGACCCGTTTATGCTCTTCAGCTATGTGAATACGCAGTTGCGCGATGTGTTTGCGTCGCTCGATGAATTCTGCAAATCTGCCGACATCGATCGCGCCGCGCTGGAAGCACGCCTTAAAGAAGCTGGATTTGAATACAACGAAGAGCAGAACAAGTTTTGGTAACTGATAAATTGATAATATTATGGATTACAAAACATTGCGTAAACGCGCTATGATTTTCGATTTCGTGGCCATCGGCGTTGCTGGTGCAGTGCTTTATTCTGGTCAGAGTTTACAAGTGCCCGGTTGGGTGCTGGTGGTGGGCGCTTTGATTTCTATCGCCGCTTTGGTGATGGCTCTCAAGTTTTCGTTTGCTGCCCGCAAATTGGCTCGTGAGGAATACGAACGCTATGAAAAAGAAATGAGAAGGCAACAACAAGAAACCAACGAAGACCACGACCACGCCATATGAAATTTATATCTTGGAATGTGAATGGCCTGCGCGCTGTGGTGGGCAAGGGATTTACCGACATTTTTACTTTGCTTGATGCCGACTTTTTCTGCCTTCAAGAAACAAAAATGCAAGCCGGACAACTTGATTTGGGCTTCGTGGGCTATGAGTCGTACTGGAACTATGCCGACAAGAAGGGCTATAGCGGCACGGCGATATTCACCAAGCACACGCCACTGAGCGTGACCTACGGCATTGGCGTAGACGAGCACGACCATGAAGGCCGCGTTATCACTCTTGAGATGCCCGATTATTACTTGGTCACTTGCTACACGCCCAACAGCCAAGATGGTCTTCGTCGGCTCGACTATCGCATGACGTGGGAAGACGATTTCCGCGCCTATCTGCTTGCGCTCGATGCCAAAAAGCCCGTTATCGTGTGTGGCGACCTGAATGTGGCGCATAAGGAAATTGACCTGAAGAATCCGAAAACCAACCGTAAGAATGCAGGCTTCACCGATGAGGAACGCGAAAAGATGACCACGCTGCTTGATGCTGGCTTTACCGACAGTTTCCGTTTCTTTAACCCTGACCTCACCGATGCCTATTCGTGGTGGAGTTACAGATTCCACGCCCGTGAAAAGAATGCGGGTTGGCGTATCGACTACTTCCTCGTGAGCAATCGCCTTGCAGAAAAAATGGCGTCGGCAAGCATTCACAACGAGATTTTCGGCAGCGACCACTGTCCTGTGGAACTTATTTTGAACACCTAATAACAAAAAAAATAGACTTATGCGACAACTCTTCATCTCCCTAATTTGCATCATGTGCATGGGCACTGCATTCGGCCGTTCCTACACTACAGTGTTTATAAACGACGGACTTGCAGCTCCGCTCACAGTGAAAACCGCTCATGGCACCTACAAGGTGACCAGTAGCATCACGCTCAATGGCAGCGTTGAACCCAAACATGTCACCGACGGAAATGGAAACTGGGTGGTGATAGGTGGCCGCAGCTACAGTGAAGATGGTGATGAAGCTACCATCACATATCGCTTCAGCACACTATATGACAATGGTGGAAGCAAGTCAAAATCCACCTCAAAATCCTCCAAGCGTAGCCGTCTCAGTAAGGAGGAGCGCCGTGAACGCGCCGCTGAACGCCGTGCTGCAGCTATCAACTCTAAGGTGTTCTCATTTGAGCAAGAAGTGGATTTGGGACTGCCAAGCGGCACCATTTGGGCTGGTTATAATCTGGGTGCCAGCTCGCCTCTTGAAGAGGGCGATTACTACACTTGGGGCGCTACAAGCGCTGGCGGTGCTTGTGTAATCGACGATTATTGGGACAGCAACTACACGGCATACAGCCTCGATGGTACCACCATTCTTCGCCCGGCGCATGATGCTGCTCTTCAGGAGTGGGGCGAGGGTTGGCAAATACCCAGTGTAGATGATGTGAACGAATTGTTTGAATGTTGCGAGTGGGAATGTGGCACATTCCAAGGCGTTAACGGTTTTAGAGCTACAGGCCCTAATGGCGCCCATATCTTTTTCCCTATCTTTGGCATTTACGCAGAAGGACAATTCACAAAAGGATACTCTGCCTATTGGTGCAATGAACTTGGTGACGACTATGGCACAGCAATAGCCTTATGTTGCATAGACATGGACGGCTCCACAAATCATTTCGGAACCCCCATCACTCGCTACTACGGGTGCTACATCCGTCCCGTGCTCAAGGAATAATTCTTTGCAGAGCCACTCACATTGCTAACTCACAACCTTTTTCTCATTATGGAGCAAAACCGACAAGTGAAAATATATTTTGCCGATTTTTGGAGCAGTTTCGACTATTCCGACAATTTCATTATCGACGCTATCTGCATGGCGGGGTTCTCACCCGTGGTTACTGCTGAGGCGCCCGACTATTTGTTTTGCTCTTGTATGGGTCGCGACCATATCAAGTACGACGATTGGGTGAAGATTTTCTTCTCTGGCGAAAATCTGTCTGCCGATTTCAATATTTACGACTACGCTATCACGAGCGACTATCTTTCTTTCGCCGATCGCCATCTTCGTTTTCCAGAGTTTGCTTTCTATCTGAAAGGGCAGCAACGCACAGCTATCGCTGATTTGGATTGCGACGACCCTGCAGAACGGAAATTCTGCAACTTCGTGGTGTCGAATGGCAAGATGAGTAGCGAGGAGCGCAACCAATTCTTCGATATGCTGTCGGCCTACAAGAAAGTGGATTCGGGCGGCAGATATATGAACAACATAGGTGGACCGGTCGACGATAAGATGGCGTTTATCAAGGGCTATAAATTCACTTTGGCGTTTGAAAACAGTAAGAAGGACGGCTATACCACCGAAAAACTCCTCGAGCCGCTGATGGCGCGCACCATTCCCATCTATTGGGGCAATCCGCTCGTGGCGAAAGATTTCAACCCGAAGGCGTTTATCAATGCAGGCGTTTATCCATCGCTTGAGGCATTGCTGGAGCGCGTGAAGCAGCTCGATACCGACCGCGACGCCTATATGGCGATGCTCAGCGAACCGATTTACCCTAATGGCACCGACACCGATACCCGCCACATGGAAGCACTCTCTACATTCCTTAAGGCCATTTTCAGTCAGGAAAAGAGTGCTGCCTTCCGCCGCGTGACCCATGGCATGACACGTCAACTGATGCGCGACGACTATTATTTGTGGAAAAGCGAGAGTTGTAAAGCATCGTCATTGTTGAAGAAAATTCAATTCTTCTTTTTCCGTCACTTTTCCGATGCCGGCAAATGGCAATTCTAACCATTGCGCCATAGTGGGAATTTAATGGGGCAGGCTGTCCAGAACTAAAACAGAGTACACTATAAAATCAATAATAGTAAGGAACTGCAATGTTCTGGCTGGAAGCCAGCAGTAGAGTAACCGTGGGGGAAATCGACGAAGGAGATTTTGCCTACGGAAAACGAAAGCCCTAACCCCAACCCCTGGCTGGAAGACAGTACCTATCAACCAATAGATTTTCAATTACTTTCGCGGTCTTTCCTCAGTATGCAAAGTACTGGCCTCCAGCCAGAATACTTTTCTTTCTTTTATCCGGGCACTGCGTACCCGGTTACTCACAAGTACAGGCCTACAGCCTGAACACCACCACTTACAATCAGTAAATTACAATTCTATAATTTTAAGTTTTCGGACAGCCATTCCCCAATCTAAACGCAAAAAATATCACACAAAAAAAGCAGGAATGCAATTTCGCACTCCTGCCAATATCTAACATCTAATCTCTAATTTCTCAAGATTAGTATTCCACTTCGTTGTTCATCATCTTGTTGGTGTCCCAAGGGGCTGGGGCGCCGCCGAGGTATTTGTGGAACCACTCGAGGTGAGCGTTGTAGTACACAGGCATCGAGTTCATGGTGTCGGGCCAGTGGCCGTCGTTGCTGAACACGATGAGGCGCGATGGTATGCCGAGGGTCTGGAGTACGCTGTAGTACTGGAGACTTTGGGTGTAACTAACGCGGTAGTCGCGTTCGCCTGTGAGGATGAGCGCTGGAGTCTTAAAGTTTTCCACATATTCCGAAGGCGACCATTTCTTGTAAAGTTCAGAGTTCCATGGTTGGCCTTTGAGGTCGAAGTTCGGGAACCAAAGTTCTTCGGTTGCACCCCACATCGAGCGTAAGTCGTAAAGGCCCATCATCGAAGCCAAGCACTTGAATGGGTGGTCGTGACCTTGAAGCCAGTTCATGAAATAGCCACCATAGCTCCATCCCATAGCGCCCATGCGGTCGGCATCGACATAAGGGAGTTTTGCAAGTGCTTCAGTCACCTTAATCACATCTTCGTAAGGCTTGCCGCCCCAGTCGCCCGAGATGCTGGTGGTGAAGTCTTGACCATAACCTGTAGAGCCATGAGGGTTAGGGTAGGCAATCACATAGCCAGCACCAGGATACACTTGCCAATCGGCACGGTAAGAGTTCATCCACTGCATTTGTGGACCGCCGTGCACATTGATGACGAGTGGATATTTCTTGTTGGGGTCGAAATCGTGAGGTTTCACCACAAACACTTCAATCTTCGCGCCTTCAGCACCTTCTACCCACATCACTTCGCTTGGGCGGATGTCCACTTCGTCTTCAAGTTCTTGGTTGAGGAAAGTGAGTTGCTGTTCGGTCTTTCCACCATCTTTGCTGCGATAGAGGGCAGATGGTTTGCCGGTGGTGGAGTAGGTATAATAGAGGTATCCGTTACCACCGAGGCAGAAACTTGCCACTGCGCGGTCGGGGAGCACTTTGCTGTGCTTGCCGCTCTTGATGTCCACCTTGTAGATAGGCACAACGCCGAGTTCTTGCACGCCGAAATAAATCGTCTTACTGTCGGCGGTCCATGCAAAGTCCTCGTTCACCCAGTTGTCGATATCTTCAGTGAGCACTCTCTTTTCGCCAGTAGTGCGGTCGTAGAGGGCGAGGCGGAAACGGTCGCTTTCGTGGCCGGGTACCACTTGGAAGCGGTAGGCGATGTAGCGACCATCTGGTGAATATTTGGGCGAACCATCCCACGCCTTGTTGTCGGCGGTGATGCATTTTGCTTCGCCACCGCTTACAGGCACCACCCACAAGTCGGCATTGGTGTTGGCCTCAGGATGGTCGGTATGGTTGCTGATAAAGCAAATTTCCTTGCTGTCGGGCGAGAATGCAAAGCCAGGGGTGTTGCCCCAAGTTGGTGCAGAGAATTCGCCAGGAGTCACGTCGGTGTATGTGTTTTCGGCAATGTTATATACGATGATGTGACTATAGCGTCCGTCAGCATAGTCGGTCCAATGGCGATAGAGGAGTTTGTCGGCAATGTGACCTTGCACAGGACCTTCTGTCTTCTTCTTCCAACGCTCGGCATTGGCCTTGCCGTCGGCACCAAGGTCGGGGTAAACTTCGGTGGCAAATGCCAAAAGATTGCCGTCGGGGCTGAGTACAGCACCTGCAACGCCGAGTTCATAGTTGGTCACTTGTTCGGTTTCACCGGTTGCCATATTGCGTCGGAACACCTGTGGCAGCTTCACTTCCTTGCCATCTTCGGCAATGGTGGTGCCTGTGGCTCCGTAGTACACCCATTTGCCGTCGCCACTCCATTGGGCGCCACTGCTCTTGCCGTCCATCATTGGGGCAAATGCAGGAGCATCTTTGGCATCAAGTCGCATCAGGTTGATGCAGGTAGACGTTTTATGTTTCTGCAGGTCTTGAGTTGTGACATTGAATGCCAGTGTCTTCCCGTCGGGACTCATTGCCAATGCGCTCACGCCTTTGGTGCGATACACATCGGTGATGGTGAATGCGCGTTTCGCTGCGCCAGTCTGTGATAATGCCATCGCCAGAATAGTTGCTAAAATAATTTTTTTCATATAGAAATAATATAGTCTTTATGATTATAATACTTTTTCGAATGCGTGGCGCTCGCCATCCTTCACCATCACCATGCCACAGTGGGTGAAACCGATTTTTGGCAAGATGTGGAGCATTTGGGCATTGTCGTGATTGGTGTCGATACGCATACTTTCGCAACCAATGCGTTTCGATTCGTCGAGAAGCAGATTCAAAAATGCAGTGGCAAGGCCTTGTCCTGTGAGTTGGTGGTTGATGCCGATGCGGTGCACCACCGAATAGCGGCAGTTGGTAGAATTGCTGTCGGTGAGCCATTCGCCGTCCCAGATATGGTCATAGCAAGGGTCGCCCGAAGTGATGAGGGCACAATATCCCACCACTTGCTCGTCTTTCAGCAGCACCCATCCCTGTCGTTTTTCAATGTCGGCAGCCACGGTGTCGGGGTTTGGATATCCCTTCTGCCATTGGTCGCGTCCGGCTTGGCGCATCTGCTCAATTTCGCCTTTCAGAATCGCCCAAATCACTTGAGCGTCGGCAGCTTCGGCGCGACGGATGCAGAGGGCATTATTCATCACCTTCGTCCTCCTCCTCAATAGGTGTGTTGAGCAGTTCTTCGGCTGCATCAAAGTCTTCGGGATTCACCACCACTTTCCATTGGCCTTTTCCGAGACCATGCATAAGGGCGCTTGCCACATTGTCGCCCAGCACACCGGCGCTAATGCCGTTGGCTTCGAGCATACCTTTCACGATGCTGGCTTCAATTTCGTCTTCAAATTGAGCCAATACTTTCAAATCACCGTCGTTAGCCATAATAGTGTTTATTTAATGTTTCTCTTGTTGAGTTCTGCTTGATAGCGCTGCGCGTTGGCATTGTGGGTTGCCAAATCGGTGGCAAAGTCGTGATAGCCAGAGAAGTCGCTCTTTGCGCACATGAAAATATAGTCGTGAGGCTCACTGTTGAGAATCGCGTCGACAGTTTGCTTTTCCACCAGTCGGATAGGGCCAGGAGGCAAACCTACATTGCGGTAAGTGTTGTAAGGCGAATCTGTTTCACACATCTTCAGCGTAATGCGTTTGATGCTGAAATCGCCGAGGGCAAACTTCACGGTAGGGTCGGCTTGCAGACGCATATTCTTCTGCAGGCGATTGATGTAGAGTCGGCCCACTTTGCCACGCTCGTCGCTTTTGGATGTTTCTTCTTCAGCGATGGATGCCACAATCACCACCTCATCGGGTGTGAGGCCCAACTTCTTCGCCTTTGCAGTGCGTTCGTCGTTCCAGAATTGCTCATAGTAGTTATACATATTTTTCAGCAACTTTTCTGGCGTAGTGTCCCAGTAGAACTTATAACTGTCGGCAAGCAAAATGCAACCAATATTATCTGTTGTATGTCCGAATTTCTTGCAGAGTTCGGCATCTTTGAGCGCCTTCATGAAATCGGCTTTGCTGGCTTGAAACTTATCGCCTGCACGCTTTGCAAATTCGTCGAGTGTGCGCACATTGTTGAATGTGAATTTCAAGTCCGAAGGTTCACCGCGGCGAAGTTTGTAGGCCGCCTTCAGTGCGGTTTCGCCCTTCCCAATCTTGAAAGCGCCATGGCGAGTTTCCACCTTCATAGCGCTGAGGCTGAGCAAAGTGGTCACACGACTGGCAAATGTCTCGTCGGTGTTTTTCTTCAGCGAGTCGGTAAGTGCCTCCATGGTAGTTCCTTTAGGGATGTAGATGATAGTGTCGGCATTCGCTGTAGAGGTCAGGAAAGGAAGCATTGCCGCCCCCAAAAACACGACCACGCCAGCCACTATAATCAGCGCCTTCTTATAAGCGAAAGGCGCTTTTTTCTTCTTCTTTGATTTTGTTGTTTTAGTCATTTTACTTCTTCATTGTTTATGAATAGCAAATTTACACTTTTTTTTTGATAAGAAGACGACGACAGGACAACAGACTCGCTCAAAATGAAAAAAAGAGGTGATTTTAAAGAAAAATTGCGAAAAGTTTTGCATTATTAAAAAAAGTGTGTAACTTTGCACTCGCTTAAAGCAAATCAGCACAAAGCACTGGAGAGGTGGGTGAGTGGCTGAAACCAGCAGTTTGCTAAACTGCCG
>JAKSMA010000105.1 GCA_024400895.1 Muribaculaceae bacterium
CTGCTTGGCCATGGGCGCAATATAGAAGAGGAAATCGCAATTCGCAAAGGCAAATGATGATGGACGGCGATAATAAATCACTCGTAGGAACTCGCGCTCTGAAGCTGCATACTTCTGAGGACGACCGCCCACGCGAAAAAGCCTTGAAATATGGCTTCGAAGCGTTGTCTGATGCCGAACTGATGGCGATTGTCATCGGCAGCGGTACGCCAGGTGAGAGCGTGGTCGACCTTTGCCAGCGCATTCTAACTGACAATGACGGCAAACTGTCCAATATTTTCCGCTCGGGCATCAAGGGACTCACGAAATATAAGGGCGTTGGCCCAGTGAAAGCCATTGAATTGATGTCGGCGCTCGAACTTGCCAGTAGGTACCGTGAAGAAGAAATCGATAGTAAGCAAATCACCTGTAGCAAAGATGCTTACGATTACCTCCGCTATAAGATGGATTATCTTGAGCATGAGGAAATTTGGATATTGATGCTCAATAGAGCGAAAAAGGTGATTGGGTGCAAACGTATGAGTGTGGGCGGCACAACCGCCGCTGTGGGCGATATCAAGATGATTTTGCGTGAGCTTCTCGACAATCTTGCCGACGGCGTGATTCTGGCTCACAATCATCCGAGCGACAATGCCCGCCCCAGTATGCAAGACGATAATCTCACGGAGCGTGTGCAGGCCGGTTGCCGCGCTGTGGATGTTGAATTCCTCGACCACATCATCGTGTGTCGTGGTGGGAAATACTACAGCTATTTAGACAACGGCCGACTATAGCCAAAAAATTGTTCATTGGAGATTTTACTTTGGCTGAGTGCTTCAGTGCAAGGTGAAAATGAAAACAGGGTGATGTGTGCTTAGCGACACATCACCCTGATAATGTTTTTTTCAGGAAACGTCGGCGAATTATTTAGCGCCTACAACGTACCATTTGCCATCGACTTTTAAGCAATTGGTTTCGCTCTCAGTTGTTGTTCCGTCTTCTTTGGTGTTTTTGGTTTTAACCTTTGCAGTTTCACCATCGATTTTTTCGCTAATCACTTCGATACTCTTTACCTTTTCTTTGGCAGCTTTTTCCTTGTCCATTTGTTGGCCCATTAAAGCAAGACCCTTAACAGTTTCAGCTTGTTTCTTTACTTCTTCAGGGGTTAGGATAGACTTGTCGGCTTTGCAGCAAAGGCTGAAAGCTGCTTCGTAATCTTCTGCAAGGACAGCTTTTGAGTAGGCTTCTACAACACTTGTTGGAGAATCTTGTTTGCCACCACAAGCAGTGAGCATCAATGTTGCACCGATGACCATAAGAAGGCCGAATAAATACTTCTTCATACGATGAAAATTTTAATTAGTTAATAAAAAATATTATTTCTCGATAGTTGTTCTAAACACTTTCCGTTTCGCTATTTGTGGCGATGTCCACAGCAATTCTGGGTAGATGGTGGAATAGCTGTTGCCATCATTAACCAGGTTTATCCCTTCTTTCAAATATGCTCTCCACACCAGTTCCGAACAATAGAGCTCGGTGGTGTCGTTGAGGTCATAGTCGTTGTCAAACAACACCTTCTGCTCCACTTTGGAGAAAGCCTCGCGTGCAGCTCTCAAGGCAGATGCGTTGTCGCATCTGATGCTCGCCGAAGCCCCTGCCATTGCCCTGCTCGGGTCGTAGAAGTCGGCTATGGGTTCACATTTGAGATACTCAGGCTCTCCCTGTGGTGCCTCTCCCGGAACTGCGTGTATCACGTGCCACCCCGAAGGCATGTGGTAGGCTATGCCCACATGCGAGTAATCGCTATTACTGGCTTGGGTCACGACTAAGCTTTCTGCGCTAAGTCCGTTGCGAAACATCAAGTCGCCAGAACGCAATTCGGTGGTGTCGTACATTACGCGGATGTGCTGCTCCATTAATTTTTTCTCCCGCTGATGGAGATGCACCCAAAGCAATAGAAGAGAAAAAACCAACACAGCGATTATCCCAAGGAGTAATTTAGAGGGCAAACGCCAATTAATCTTGCACTTAATGCACATATATGCAAATCTACAAAAAAGTTGTGATATTTATATGGATTTTGCGATTAAATTTGCTGCTGAGGGAATAATCTTGTTCTTTTAACCCCAAAAGTGCATCTGGACATGGATAATTAGCAAAACAACAATAGGAGGAAAACGCTTCGTTTTTCCTCCTAATTGCATATCGTAATAAAAGGTCGAAATATCCTTAAAATGGAATTTTCTCGTCGTCTGCGGCTGTGAGGAAGTCGACATTTGGTGCAGGTGGCGTGAATTCGGGTTGTGGTGCAGGTGCGGCTTCCAATGGTGTGGCACCGCCGTCTTCGCCGTTGATTTTCGATTCGTATGTTTCGGTGCTTGCGGTGAGGCTTTCCTCCCAATTCTCGAATCGCGCATATTTGCCCACAAATCGCATTGGCACATCGCCCACCGAACCACTACGATGCTTGGCGATAATGAATTCTGCCTTGCCACGAATGTCGTTGCCTTCTGCGTCGACACCCGATTTTGTATAGTATTCCGGACGGTGGATGAAGCAAACGATATCGGCGTCCTGCTCGATAGAACCAGATTCACGAAGGTCGCTCAATTGTGGGCGCTTGCCGTTCTTGTCGTCGCCACGCGATTCCACGTTACGGTTGAGCTGCGAAAGTGCGATGATAGGAATATTCAATTCCTTCGCCAACTGTTTCAGCGAACGCGAAATCGTACTCACTTCCTGTTCGCGGCTACCGAATTTCATGCCCGTTGCATTCATCAGCTGCAAGTAGTCGATGATAATCATCTTCACATCATGCTCCTTCACGAGGCGGCGTGCCTTTGTGCGAAGTTCAAACACTGAAAGCGAAGGCGTGTCGTCGACATACAGTGGGGCAGAGTAGAGGTTTTTGATGCGGCTCATCAGATTGTCCCAGTCGGCTTGGCTCAACTGTCCACTCTTGATTTTCTCGCTCTCCAAGTTGCAGACATTACTAATCAAGCGGTTCACAAGTTGGAGGTTTGACATTTCGAGTGAGAAGACAGCCACAGGAGTGTTGAAATCCACAGCCATGTTCTTGGCGATAGAGAGCACGAGCGCCGTTTTACCCATTGCAGGACGAGCCGCGATGATGATAAGGTCGCTGTTTTGCCAACCCGAGGTCACCTTGTCGAGGTCGCGATAACCAGTTTGCAAGCCACTCAAACCGCTCTCGCGATTGGCAGCTTCCTGAATCTTGTTGATAGCTTCGCTAATCACAGGGTCGATTTGTGTAACATCGCGCTTGAGTGTGGTTTTCGACAGTTCAAACAACTTTCCTTCAGCCTCTTGCATCAGGTCGTACACATCAATCGACTCATCGAAAGCCAGCGTTCCAATCTGCGAGCTGTAGCTGATAAGTTCGCGAGAAAGGTACTTTTGTGCCACGATTTGGGCGTGGTATTCAATGTTGGCAGCCGAAGAAACGCGACTGGTCAGTTCAGAAATATGCACCGCACCACCCACTTCTTCAAGGTGATTGCTTGTGCGAAGCTGCTGGGTAACGGTGAGCAAGTCGATAGGGAGTTGCTGGGCACCGAGGTCGCGGATAGCCTCATAGATGAGTTGGTTGGCGCGCAAATAGAAACTTTCAGGTTTCAGAATATCGCTCACCAAAGAATATGCATCCTTTTCAAGCATGATAGCGCCAAGCACAGCTTCCTCAAATTCAATGTCTTGAGGTTGTGTTTTTCCCATTTCCACCGATGCATCGCTCTCGTGCACCGGTTTGCGGCGGTATTGTTGACGATTATTAGATTGTTTTGCTGTTTCGAATTCCATATCAAATTAGCTATTTCGTGTTGAATCATAATTTCTTGAATGCAAAGTTAAACTAAACCCACGAAATATTCTACATTTTCCCCCCGAAAATATCCACATTCTTTCAACAGCCGTTGTCAATTTCTTTTCTGCAGTTATTGCTTTGTTCAATTTCTTTTGTACATTATTAATGTATTAAGGAATGATAAAAGATTCTAAAATGATTCCTTTATGGCCATTGGTTGGAAATAAATGAGTATATTTGTAAATTCAACGGATAATGCTCTGTTGTTAAGTAGAAAAAAATACCCTCATATATATGAAAAATCAATACTTAAAGAAGATTATTTTCAGTGTGATGGCACTCTGCTTCATGGCAATGCCTGCCGGTGCTGCAAAAAAATTGAGTAAGGCAGAAGCTGCGTTGCAGAAGAAGGTTGAAGCCACTCTTGCCAAAATGAAACTTGAGGAAAAAATGGACCTCCTTGGTGAATACAAGGGCGGATTCAGCACTTGCCCTATTCCTCGCCTCGGCATTCCTGAGGTGAAAATGGCAGATGCCTCTGTTGGCGTTCGCAATTATGGCAAGTCCACTCAATATCCTGCTTCGGTGGTGGTGGCTTCGACATGGAGCCGCCGAATGATGGCTGCTTTGGCCACTTCGCTTGCTGTCGATTGCAAAGCCCGTGGCGTTGGTATCTTGCTGGGACCGGGTGTGAACATTATGCGTTCGCCTGTGTGTGGCCGTAATTTTGAATACTATAGCGAAGACCCATATCTCACCGCCCAGATGGCTGTGCCTTTCATTCAAGGACTTCAGCAGAATGGCGTGGCTGCGGTGGTGAAGCATTTTGCACTCAATAATATGGAATGGGGGCGTCACCGCATAAATTCGCGTGCCGATGAACGCACTTGCCACGAAATCTATTTCCCTGCCTTCCGCGCTGCTGTTGAAGAAGGTCATGTGGCTGCGGTGATGGATTCGTATAATTTGGTGAACGGTATGTATGCCACCGAAAACAGTTGGCTCAACACGAAGATTCTCCGCAATATGTGGGGATTTGATGGCGTGGTGATGAGCGACTGGGGTGCAACTCACGGCGTGGGCAGTGCCATGCGTGGCGGTCTTGACCTTGACATGGATGGCAAGGACAGGGCGAAATACTTCAACCGCGATAGTTTGCAGAATGCGCTCAGCAATGAAGGTATCACTTTGGACATGATTAACGAGAAGGTGCGCCATATCCTTACAATGATTTACCGCTTTGAGTTCGACAAGTCGAAGCCGGCCGACGACCTCGCGTTGCTCAACAATAAGAACAATGCTCAAGTGGCGCAAAAAGTGGCTGAAGAGGGTATCGTGCTGCTGAAAAACCAAGGAAGCCTCCTTCCTATGCCAAAGGCTAAATCTGTGATGGTGGTAGGACCGTTTGCCGATCAGATTCCTTGTGGCGGCGGTAGCTCTAAAGTTACACCTTACAACACTACTTCCATCACTGGTGGACTGAAAGTGGTGCTGAAGAATACTGATATCAAGGGACATCAAATCTACGATGAAGAGCCCTGTACACACCTCTATCGCGACCGCGGTGGCCGCACTGAGGGACTCAAGGCTGAATACTTCAACAATCCAAATCTCGGTGGCATGCCGCTGATGACTGATTACGTGGATGGCTTGAACTTCTATTGGGGCAAGGGCACTCCTCAGCCTGATTTCTTGGGGACAGATAATTTCTCTGTACGATACACTGGCTATTTGCGTGTGCCTGCTTCGGGCGAATACACATTGGTGCTTTCGAGCGACGATGCGAGTCGTCTGTGGATAGATGATGCTATGGTGCTCGACAACTGGGGCGACCATTCATTCCGCGGAAATGAACTTACCATCAACCTCCAGGCCAATCGCGACTACGCTGTCCGTATCGACTACACAGAATCGGAAGGCGAAGCTGGTATCCGATTGGGCTATCGCATTGCTCAAGTCGACAATCTGGCTACTGATGCAGCGCTTTGCGATGCTGTGATTGTAACTGCAGGTTTTGGCGAGAAGATTGAAAGAGAAGGCACCGACCGTCCTTGGCAATTGCCGGCCGACCAGGTGAAGATGATTAAAGACGCTGCTGCATCGAATGCAAATGTGGTGGTTGTGCTCTTTACTGGTGGCGCTGTAGATGTCAGCTCTTGGGCCAATGATGTTCGTTCTATCATTTGGGCTGGTTATCCCGGCCAGGGCGGTGGTCAAGCGTTGGCTAACATTATTACCGGCAAGGTGAATCCAAGCGGTAAGCTCACAGCTACATGGGCAAATCAATGGGAAGATTATTCTTCAAGCAATAATTTCTATGAAAAGAGCGGAGAAGACTACCTTGATTATGAAGAACGCCTTTTGGTGGGTTATCGCTCATTCGACAAAGATGACGTGGCACCTGCATTCCCATTCGGCTTCGGTCTGAGTTACACCAGGTTTGCTTCTAGCACCCTCAAGGTGAAACGCAACGACACTCAGTGCCAAGTGAAGGTGGATATTGCCAACACTGGCAAGGTGGAAGGAGCAGAAGTGGTGCAAGTGTATGTCGAGCCTGTGAATGTGGGAGAAAACGACCCAGTGCAGACGCTGCGCGGTTTTGAAAAGGTGACTTTGAAGCCGGGTGAAAAGAAGACTGTGACAATGATGCTCGATGCAAACGCATTCTCTACCTACAAAGCTCCAAAGAAAGCGTTCACGCTCGACCCTGGGCAATATAAAATTAAGGTGGGAGCTTCGTCGCGCGACATTCGTCAGACCTTCTTGTTGAAGGTTGATCGCCCAGTGAAGACAGCCATGATTTCTGAATAAGCAATTCGCGTTTAATTCAATTTCGGCCTCAGTGGAAAAAAGGTGTGGATAGTGCGAATTTGCGTCTACGATAGAGGAACTGTTTGAGAACCGTACATGCATACTTGAATGTATGAAATCAAAAAGTCGATATGGTTAGACAGGAGGTCGGTGACCTCCTGTGAGTGAAGTGGCAACGACTTCCGAAAGCACGCTTTCTGCGCTCGTTTCCCCTCCACTCCCACAGTCGCGCTTTCGCCCGACTGCAGTCTAACCACCTCGAAGAAAAATCGCTGGCGCGAACAAAAAAACGCTCTTACGAGCGAGCAAAATGGACAGCGGAAACAGGTATAACAACACTTTTTGTAAAGTTGTATTCAAAATGCTCTATACACAATGTTGTAGGGACGCTCGGCTCGAGCGTCCGGTGTTTAACAAATTGATAACCAATTACATGTAAAGCGGACGCTTGAGCCAAGCGTCCCTACAAAGCATCTTCGAATTTCCACTGAGCCCAATTTCGGCTTTTGCAAAGCCGATTTCGCAAAAAAAAATAAGCAGCACCCTTCGAAAGGATGCTGCTTTATTTTGCTGTTGTGTTAGTTCTGATTAGCGAACGCGGCCTACATAGCTACCATCGCGAGTGTCGATTTCAATCTTTTCACCAACTTCGATGAACAAAGGAACGCGAACTTCAGCGCCTGATTCAACGGTTGCTGGCTTCAAGGTGTTGGTTGCTGTGTCGCCCTTTACACCTGGTTCGGTGTAGGTGATTTCAAGAACAGTCTTGATAGGCATTTCTGCATAGAGTACAGATTCGGTAGATGCATCAGTGACAACTTCAACAACGTCGCCTTCCTTCATGAAAGCAGAACCAGTAACGATTTCTTTGTTGATAGGAATTTGGTCGAAAGTTTCTTGGTTCATGAAGATAGCGTCGGTTCCGTCCATGTAGAGGAATTGATGAGGACGGCGTTCTACGCGAACGTCTTCCAATTTTTCACCGATGTTGAAGCGGCGTTCAATTACACGACCGTCAACAACATTTTTAAGCTTTGTACGCATGAATGTGTTACCCTTGCCTGGTTTTACGTGCAAGAATTCAATACAGAAATAAAGCTGGTTGTCTAAACGGATGCAAACACCGTTTTTAATGTCTTGAGCGTTAATCATAAATTTTTTTGTCTGTTATTTTGTTTAGAAATTGTTGTTCTTTTCTATTTTCACTGCAAAATTACGCTAATTGTGTAAAAAGTGCAAAAAGTTTGCATTAAAAATCACTCACTTATTTGTTTATTTTCAAAAAAGTGACTAATTTTGCAGTCGCAATTTGCTTAAACGCTAATAAAATAAAAATTAAATAAAGATGAAAAGAACATTCCAACCATCAAACAGAAAGAAAGCTAACAAGCACGGTTTCCGTCATCGTATGAAAACTGCTGATGGCCGCAAGGTCCTCGCACGTCGTCGTGCTAAAGGTCGTTACAGCCTCACTGTTAGCGACAGCGTTTACAAGTAATTAACTCTGTAACCGCTCAGGCAACGTATAGCCGTTATCCCTATTGGGACGACGGCATTTGTTGTATATAGGCAATAGGTAAAAACCAAAAAAATA
>JAKSMA010000106.1 GCA_024400895.1 Muribaculaceae bacterium
TTCCTTCATCAGTGCCTGGATATCGGGCGAAGCGTCCCATGAGCCCTTAGGCACTTCATCGCCACCAAGGTGAACGACATCCAACTTCAAGCCTGCAGCCTTCCATATCTTTTCCAGTTCGTCGACCACCTTATATACAAAGTTGAACACACCTTCATGAGCCACATTGAGCACATTGTCGTGATACGACTGGGCAGAAGTGTATTCACTCTTGTCGTTGTCGTCCCACATCTTATATTGCTCGGCAAGCGCCTTATCGGTGCCGATATACTTGTTGTAGCGAGCCTTCATTGCCAAAAGAGCGGCACGGGCATGGGCAGGAGTTTCGATTTCAGGAATAATTTTCACGCCACGCATTGCTGCATATTTGAGCAATGATATCATCTGTTGGCGAGTGTAATAGCCATTCGCGCTTTGGATAAGGTCGTTAGGATTGCCGTTGCCATCAAAAATTGATGCAATATGCTCTTTTTCATCGAGGGTGCAACCTCGACGAGCAGCCACTTCGGTCAATTCTGGCAGACCTGGGATTTCCACACGCCATGCTTCATCATCGCTGAAGTGGAAATGAAGCACATTCAATTTATAGTAGGCGAGCATATCGATGAGTCGCTTCATGTTTTCAAAAGTGGTGAAATTTCGCGACACATCGAGCATGAAACCACGATAACCAAAATCAGGGCTATCCTTAATGGCTGCATTTTCCAAGCGGTGGGCTGTGCTATGGTCGATGGCGGCAACCAATGTTTTTGCGCCATTCAAAGCGCCAGCCAACTCTCCAGCATTGATGACTACAGAGTCGTTCTTCACCACCATTTCATAAGCTTCGCCGGAGAGCGTCTTGTCTTCTTTCAAGACGATTACTGTGCTTGGATTGCCTGTTGCATAAACGCCACGCTTAGCCAATTCCGTCAACATGTATCGGCGGGCATTTTTCAATGAATGATTCGATTTCACAGTCACCACATTACCAATTTGTGTATAGCCACCGGTAAGGGTCACACTCTTTGGAGCAGGGAAAATGTCGTAACAGTGAGCAGGTGCTTGCGCACCCTTGAGCGACTCGTTGAAGGCATACATACGGTTGCCATCGGGATAATCGTTGGGGCGTGATTGAAACTGCTCAGGCATGTCGAGCGGAGCAATGTCTATTTTCACGGCAAGTGGCGATTTGGTGTCGCCATTCATCACCACATGTCCACCCATTGGCACATAGCAAATGTTCACCATCGTGCCACGCATCAGCATATCCACCACCATCGAGTCGCCTGGAGCGAGAGTGCGGTAGCGAGCATTGGGTGTCACCTGATAGTAGGTGGTGCTCACTTCCTTGATATCGACAGGAAGTTGGTCGCTAAGTTTCAAGCGGCGTGAAAACTGGTTGAAATAGAATTGCCAATTCTTTTCGAGTGGAGTTTGGCTCACATTTTTAATCACAAAACGCGAACTGTAGAATCCTTTTTCTGCGCCATTGCGTCCCATTTCCCAACGCACCGAGATTGGTGCCTGTTGAGCCAAGGCTGTCAATGCCACTGCCGCAGAGGCCACAATTGATAATAATCTTTTCATTCCCAAATATTTTAAAGTTCTTTTGTTAATGGTATAGTCAAATTCACTGCTTTGGAAGTTTTTCCACGATGTGGTCGAGCAGATTGTCGCACGCATCTTCCAGCAAGTCGAGCACCAGCTCAAAGCCTTCAGCCCCTTCATAATAAGGGTCGGGCACATAATCATAGTGAGGAAAACGGCGAATATACCTACCCATCATGTCGATTTTCGCCACTTCTTCGGGTGTGGCTGCCATCATTCGAAGGTCGCTCACATTACCGCCATCCATACCCACAATCAAGTCGAAATCCGCGAAATCGCTACCAGTCACTCGACGGGCGCGGTGAGTGAGTTCGTAGCCTCGCTTGCGGGCTGCACGACGCATACGGTGGTCGGGCAAGTCGCCAGCATGGCCACCATAGGTGCCTGCCGAATCCACCTCTATCAAATCAGAGAGACCTCGCTGCTCAATCAAGTGTTCCATCACATGATGCGCCGATGGTGAGCGGCAAATATTGCCGAGGCACACCATTAACACTCTGAACTTGCTCTCTCTGTCGTTATGCATATCAAAATGATTCATTATGCAAAAATAGTGAAATTTCCCCAATAATGAAACACATTTTTCATAGAGTGCAACAAACCAATAACATAAAAAGCAAATCCCAGCTTACCAGGATTTGCTTTTTGCTATTGAATATAGAGGTTTTCTTAATTGTTTTGACTCAAAACCAGATTAATGATATAAGTGATATCCGACGCATCTACTTTGCCATCATGCTTCACATCACCTTCCAGTTGCTCTGGACCGTCTCCCATTTCGTCGATTCCTCGGAAAGCGCCACTCCATCCTTGTGCATTCGCATAATTGTTGTACGAGCCTTTCGGTACATACAAAATACAATATTTACTGATTCCCTCAAATGTGTTCACCTCTGCTATAGGTGGGAATTTAGCAAAACTTTTAACTGTATTCAAATTGCTACAACCAGCGAAGGCTCTCTCCCCTACAGAATTAACCGTAGAGGGTATTGTTATAGTCTGCAAGCCCGTGAAACCTTCAAATGCATGATTGGAAATTGCAACAACACCAGAAGGTATCGTTGAATTATGGCAACCTTGCAACAGGGTTCCGGACGATTTTTCAATGATAGCATTACAGTTATTTCTTGAGTCGAAATAAGCGTTATCATTTGCAACTTTGATATTTGTCAGTCCAAAACATTCATTAAATGCAGCTTCACCAATAGAGGAAACTTTAGAAGGAATATACAAAGATTGCAAGCCGCCACAACCATAGAAAGCCTGCTTTCCAATAGAAGAAAGCGAACTTGGAAGTTCTATAGCAGACAGTCCATTTTGTCTGTAAACAAAATATGATGGAATTGTGGTTACAGCATTGTCAATTATAATTTCGGAAATAGGACAACCCATAAACCAAGAGTTATCTGCAGATGATGGGCCTTGACACCAAACAGGATTATATATGACCTTTCCCAAGGAAGAACAGCCCGAGAAAGCAGCATCACCAATATAAGTAACACTCTTAGGAATTGATATTGACTTCAGACTTGTGCAACCAGCAAAGGCTCGTTTACTAATGGCGTTCAATTTTGCGGGCAGTACAACTTCACTCAATGCACTACATTCAGCAAAAGCTTCTTCCCATATGGTTTCAACACTTGAAGGAATCTCAACTGAAGGTAAATTTGAGCAACCTTTAAATGCCCAGCCTCCAATATCTTTCACGCCGTTGGAAATGCTCAATGAAGTCAATCCCACACAGCCATCAAAAGCATGCATGCCAATGGTTGTCACATTATTAGGGATAATGAGATACGTTAGTTTACCACAATCCTTAAATGCAAATTCCGGAATTACTTCCACCTCATCTCCAAATATCAAATTTTTAATAGAGCATTCTGAGAACCAAGGAGAAGACACACCTTTACAATTTGGCGCATTATAGTAAAGGTCAACCAGGCGGTTGCATCCCAAAAAAGCCTTGTCCCCGATAGATGACACATTTTCGCCGACAGTGAATGCAGGAAGGCTACTACAGTTACGGAAAGCATAGGCACCTATGGAGGTAATTCCATCTGGAATATTTATTGTATTCAGCCTTGTACAATCACTAACAAGCCCATATGGTATCTCTGTAAGGTTTTCTGGCAATACAACTGACACAAGAGATGATGCATTTGCGAACGCATAACTACCGATTTGTTCAACACTATTTGGAACGACAACCGAAGTTATGTTTGTATATTGAAATGCACCCGAGCCAATTGAAGTAACTCCATCACCAATCTCAACAGAAGTCATTCTACAAAACCTAAAAGCATTCCCCCCAATAGTTTTCACACTATTAGGAATCACCATTTTTGATATCCCCCAGCAGTCGTAAAAGGCCTCATTCCCTATTGATTTGATTGTGTTGGGCAACGTAACACTGGTAATTTGCGTACGCTGATAAAAAGCACTATTACCAATTGATGTGACCGTATATGTTTTTCCCAGATAAGTAACAGTAGAAGGAATAACAATATCTCCCTTGACATTTGAAAATGTAGAGGAAACAGACACCTCTTGGCCAAAATTTGAGGTGATGGTATAACATACACTACCCACATAAAAATCATATGATGCCCCCCAGCTGGTGAGCCAGGCAAACATCATTACAGCTAAAATGCATATTCTCTTTTCCATAATACTATTTTTTATTATTCGTTAATTATTTCAGAAAATGACTTATGCCGAGAAAGCACATTTCACAACAGCACAATACAATTGCCACAAAATTATCGAATAACCCCGTAAAATGCAACATTTTAGTCAATTATTTCAAACCCCGAGAAAGAATTATGAACAAATGGCAACATTTTGTTTTATCCATATCCTAAAGCTCTTTCTGGGTTAAACTCTGCCACAACAAGCCTCTCAAAAAAGATTCTTTTCTATTTTTCCAGGCGCTTTTTCAGGGCTGTCATGAAGCGGCGGTGTTCGGCAGCGGTGATATCGGGTTTTGCAGGCACACTGTTGGCTTTGGCTTTTTCGGGGTGCTGCTTCAGCCATTCTGCTCTAACCTGTTCGTGTGTAACAATGTTGTCGAGCGGAATATGATATTTTTTGATAATCGGGAGTAAATAGTCGATGGCACTTTCTATCTGCTTATTTGTCAATCTTTTTAAGCAGGTGTTGCCTTGAAATTCTATGCCAATGGAGAAGTTGTTCATTTCATTTCTTCCACCAAGGCTGGAGTAACCGGCATGCCATGTAATCTGCTCAGGGCGAGCGATGATGTAGCGAGTGCCGTCAAAGTCGATTAGCGCATGGCAACTCGTGGGCCTTGTGCCTTGCGTCAAGCTTTTCAATGGCTCGCCCACGTAGCCCATGTGAGCGGTGTGGTGCAAAACCACAGCCTTCACACGATTGCGTCCTGGCGTCACTTTGTAAGTATAGCAATAATTTTCATAGAATTTCCCAATCTTCTGTTTTGGTTGCTTCGACTGACCTATCCCAATCGGATTGGAGACGACGCCCATAATATAAAGTGAATAGCACAAGCCTGCAAGGGCAACGAGCGACACTACAGCTACGACGATTCTTTTTAGATATTTGAGTTTCATATAGCACTGGCTGTATCGAGGTATTGGAAGAATTAAAAAAGTTTTTGGACGTCAAAACCATGTTTTTCTGTCCAAAAACCATTTCAGAAATTTGTCACATTAATACATTATCTCAGCAGACTCTTTGCCATACTAATAACTTCGCCCAGGCTTTTTGTGGTAATGCAGCGTCCTTCCACATGGTCGGTCACTTCAAAATTCGAAGCCTTCACGCGATTAAGATCGTTAAGATTATAGCCCTTCAGGTTGTCGGCGCTATACAGCTTAAACACCGTACCTTCTTTCTGATAATAAACCGTAATGGTCTTGCCATCGTTGAAGGTGATGGTCTGCTTCAGCTTGAGGTTGGTAGGGATTGATACACTGCGTGAACTCTTGGTGTTAGATTTGGAGGTTGTCGTACCTGCCGACGCTGATATGCTAATGCTCATGAGCATAGCCATCAGAAGAATAGAAATTTTCTTCATAAAATATGTTTTCATGACGGTAGTGCAAAATTAAAACGACTTATCGAAACCATCACAAAAAAAACATGGAGGTTGTACAAACACCCTAATTTCTTGTATGAAACGCACGACACGAGCAAAAATCGCCACCATTTTTCCATCAAAACCGACATTTTAGCCTCGAAGGATTGGCAATTGAGCATATTATTTGGTGGAGTGGCAAAATGGTATTAATTTTGCAGTTGATTCAGTATTTTGAAATAAAAGACACTTATTATATATGTTTGAAAATTTATCCGAGAAACTCGAAAGATCGTTTAAAGTCTTAAGAGGTCAAGGCAAGATTTCGGAAATCAACGTTGCCGAAACAATGAAGGAAGTGCGTCGCGCCCTTGTCGACGCCGATGTTAACTACAAGGTGGCTAAAGAGTTCACCAACCGTGTAAAGAACGAAGCCCTCGGCCGCAATGTAATCAACGCATTGAAGCCAAACGAGCTGATGGTGAAAATCGTGCACGAAGAACTTGTGAAACTCATGGGTGGCGAAGAAGCACCTTTCAGCCTTGAAGGAAAGCCTGCTGTAGTGTTGATGTCGGGTTTGCAAGGTTCTGGTAAAACCACTTTCGCCTCTAAACTTGCCAACAAACTCAAACAAGAAAAGAGCAAGAAGCCTTTGTTGGTAGCCTGCGACGTTTATCGTCCTGCAGCTATCGAGCAATTGAAGGTGAATGGTGAAAAGGTAGGCGTACCTGTTTACAGCGAGCCTGAAAGCAAAGACCCTGTAAGCATCGCACTTAACGGTATCCAGCACGCAAAGGCCAATGGCCACGATGTGGTGATTGTCGATACCGCCGGTCGCCTTGCCGTTGACGAGCAAATGATGGCGGAAATCGAAGCTATCAAGAAGGCTATTACCCCAACCGAAACGCTTTTCGTAGTCGACTCTATGACCGGTCAGGATGCAGTGAACACTGCCAAGGCCTTCAACGACCGCATCGACTTCGACGGCGTGGTTCTCACCAAGCTCGATGGTGACACCCGCGGTGGTGCTGCACTCTCTATCCGTGCCGTGGTCGACAAGCCTATCAAGTTTGTGAGCACTGGTGAAGGCGTTGACAAGAACACGCTCGACCCATTCCGCCCACAAGGTATGGCCGACCGTATTTTGGGCATGGGTGATATCGTAAGTTTCGTTGACCGTATGCAACAGCAATACGACGAAAACGAAGCAAAGAAACTCGAAGCAAAACTTCGCAAGAACACATTCGACTTCAACGACTTCAAGAACCAAATCGGGAGCATCAAGAAGATGGGTAACCTCAAGGACCTCGCTTCCATGATTCCTGGCGTGGGCAAGGCTTTGAAAGATGTGGATATCAAGGACGACGCATTCAAGAGCATTGAAGCTATCATCGACTCTATGACCCCTTACGAGCGCGAGCATCCAGAAGTGCTGCTTACGGGCCGCGACAGCGGTCACCGCCGCAAGCGCCTCGCCCTCGGTTCGGGCACCAAGATTGAAGAGGTGAACCGCCTGCTGAAGCAATTCGACGCCACTCGCAAGATGATGCACAGTGTGGCTACCAAAAATCCGATGCAAATGATTAAGGGCATGCGCCGCAAATAATCAAAAACTTAACATGAAGGGCTTCTCGTGTGATGAAACGAGGCGCCCTTCAATCTTAAATACGGCACTATAAATTTACTCTGCAGAGTAGTTATAGACTTTCCGGGGTGAAAAGGATTCTGAATGTGCCATTTGTTAGCAATAATAGACACATAATATAAAAAGGGAAATTTATGCAACTTATCGACGGAAAAGAAACGGCAATGGAAATCAAACAAGAGATTGCCAAAGAAGTAAAGCAAATGATGGAGGCTGGCGAAAAACAGCCACATTTAGCTGCAATTCTTGTGGGTCACGATGGCGGAAGCGAAACCTATGTGGCACACAAAGTGAAAGCTTGTGCTGAATGCGGATTCAAGTCCACTCTCATTCGCTTTGAGGACGATGTGACAGAAGAAGAATTGCTTCAAGCAATCAACCGCCTCAACAACGACAAAGACATCGACGGATTTATTGTGCAATTGCCACTGCCACGCCACATCGACGAGCAAAAGGTGATTGAAGCAATCGATTACAAGAAAGACGTCGATGGTTTCCATCCCATTAATGTGGGCCGTATGTCGATTGGCTTGCCTTGCTTCCGCTCTGCCACTCCGCAGGGCATCCTCACCTTGCTCGAACGCTACGGCATCGAAACGAGCGGCAAACACTGCGTAGTGCTTGGCCGCAGCAACATCGTTGGCACGCCCGTGGCTCAGCCGCCTCTCCACAAAGACAACCCAGGCAACTGCACCGTTACCGTTTGCCACAGCGCCACCGAAGACCTTCCACGCCAATGCCGCCGCGCCGACATCCTCATCGCCGCTATTGGCCAACCAGGATTCGTGAAAGCCGACATGGTGAAAAAGGGAGTCGTTGTGATTGATGTGGGCACAACCCGTCTGCCATCCACCACCACCAAGAGCGGATTCAAGCTCCACGGCGATGTCGACTTCGACGATGC
>JAKSMA010000107.1 GCA_024400895.1 Muribaculaceae bacterium
ATGCTCTCAAGGCTAACATTCCATCTGCTTCGAAGATTGAAGTGGCAAGCGATTTGCTCGCTGCTGCTCGTGCACTTTGTGGCCGTAAGCCTGGTATCGCTTGCATTATGGGTACAGGCTCAAACTCTTGCTACTACGATGGCGAAAAGGTGGTAGAAAATGTTTCTCCACTCGGTTATATCCTTGGCGACGAAGGTAGTGGTGCTGTTCTCGGTAAGCTCCTCGTGGGTGATGTGCTCAAGAAGCAACTTCCTGAACATCTTTGTCAAAAGTTCTACGATGAATATAAGGTTGACCGTATGACCATCATCGTCCGCGTGTATCGCAAGCCTGCCGGCAACCGTTTCCTCGCTAAATTCGCTCCATTCTTGGAAAAGAATATCGAAGAACCTTCAATCCACCGTATCGTTCTTCGCTCGTTCACCGATTTCTTTATCCGCAATGTGGAAAGTTACAGCAACTATAAGGAACTTCCTTGCAACTTCGTAGGTTCAATTGCATTCTTGCAAAAGGCCACTCTCATGGAAGCTGCAAAGAGCCAAGGCATCACTATTGGCACTATTATTCAAGCTCCAATGGAAGGTCTTATCAAGTACCACTCTGAACAAGCTTAATCTATTTATTTACTGAAATTTAATCTATTAAACATTTTACAATAATGGCTTTTGTAAAAATTAGCGAACAACCTTCTCTTTACAACGACCTCGAAAAGATGTCGGCTCACGAATTGCTTACCAACATCAACAAAGAAGACCACAAGGTGGCTGATGCTGTGGAGAAAGCAATTCCTCAGATTGAAAAGCTCGTAGAAGGTATTGTTGAACGCATGAAGAAAGGTGGTCGCCTCTTCTATATGGGAGCAGGCACTTCTGGCCGTCTTGGTGTGCTCGATGCAAGCGAAATTCCTCCAACATTCGGTATGGATCCAGGTTGGATTATCGGTATTATCGCTGGTGGCGACACTGCGCTCCGCAATGCAGTTGAAAATGCTGAAGACGACACCGAACAAGGTTGGAAAGACCTCCAGGCTTTTGATATCACTCCACTTGACACCGTTGTCGGTATTGCTGCTTCTGGCACCACTCCTTATGTGATTGGCGCTTTGAAAGCCGCTCGCGCTTTCGGTTGCTTGACTGGTGCCATCACCAGCAACCCTGAGGCTCCAATGAGTGAAGCTGCAGAAATCGCAATGGAAATGGTAGTTGGTCCTGAATTTGTAACCGGTTCATCACGTATGAAATCAGGTACAGGTCAAAAACTCATTTGCAACATGATTTCTACCAGCGTAATGATTATGATGGGCCGTGTGAAGGGCAACAAGATGGTGAATATGCAACTTTCTAACATCAAGCTCGTGGACCGCGGTACTCGTATGGTGGTTGAGGAACTTGGCTTGCCTTACGACGAAGCTAAAGAATTGCTTCTCAAGCATGGCTCTGTGAAGAAGGCTTGCGACGCTTATCGTGCTCAACAATAATCAAATCAATTGATGAACAGGAGGGTATTGGCTTTTGGGCCGATGCCCTCCGTCATATAAAATAATGCTTATGAAACGCTTTTTATTATTATTATTAGCAGTTCTCTCTCTATCGTGTATGGCACAGAAGAAACCTGTCAACCCCGATGTGTATTATGCTCGCAGAGCCACCTTGTTTGACCAACTCCCTGTATATTCAAGCGACATCATTATGCTTGGCAATAGCCTCACTGATGGCGCTGAGTGGAATGAACTATTCGACAACTGCCATGTGAAAAATCGTGGTATCGTGGGCGACATCATTCCAGGATTCATGGAGCGCATGGAGCCGATTTTGAAGGGTCAGCCTCGCAAGATTTTCGTGATGGGTGGTATCAACGACATTTCACACAAAGTGTCGGCCGACAGTGTGGCAAGTGCCATGAATGAGCTGCTCACTTTGATACAGACTCGCTGTCCAAACACCCAAATCTATGTGGAGAGCATTCTTCCCTTTAACAATGAGGTGCGCTTGTGGAAGAGCCTTCAAGGTCTTGAACCAGTGGTTCCTGAAGCAAATGCAAAACTCAAGGAATTGTGCGAAAGCAAAAACATTCCTTTCATCGACCTCTATTCACTGATGGTGGATGAAAATGGCAACCTGAAAGCTGAATACACCAACGACGGCCTCCATTTGATGGGACCCGCTTACCTCGTATGGCGCGACGCCCTGCTCCCATACATCAAGTAACAATTCGTATTGCCGATGAATTATTGCAAAGAGAGTTGGTTTAGCTCTCTTCTGGTTCATAGGTGATTTGTCAACACATTTATAGACAAGAGGTTGTGCCAAAATAGGCATTGCCTCTTTTTTTTTTTTTTTAACTGAGGATGGTGTTAATTGCCTTTCTGGAGGATTACTTTGTCGAAGTGGCCACTCTGTTGGTTCATGATGCCGAAGAAGTCGGGCTCATTGATAATTACCGAGTCAGGGCAGTCGCTGAAATTCATATTTATGGCACGTTTGAATTCATCCATTTTGTCGACTGCCTCTTGCCTGTCGGTGAAGCGGTATTTGTCGTTTCCGCTTTCGCCAGCGCTATAGTATTCAAAGTACACGATGTAATTGTTCATATTGCAAAAATAGTGTTTTTCTGGCTAAGAATCGCTCGTTTTGTGAAAAAATGTTGTTAACACATTCTTTTTCACCGTTCAAATTTTGATGAGTGGTCTATTTACTGTAATTTTACTTTTTAATTGGATTATTGTGTAACAACGTAACGAAATATGAAAAAGTTTTTTGCTTTATTCTCTCTCATTCTGCTCTCACTGACAGCAGCAAAAGTCGGTGCCCAAAGTCAAACGATGTTTGAATATCCTGTTGCTCCCGACACGTGCACCACGCTCGAGAGCCGTTGCAATTATAGCACCACTCACTTTTGGGATAACTTCGATTTTCACAAGCCTCTTACAGAGGACACAGATAGCATTCTCCAAGCTACATTTGTCGACTATTTGCAAATCATGGGCGCGGCGAATAAGAATGTGGGCAAGAGTTCTGTTCGTTTGCTGATGAACAAGGCTCAGGCCAACCACCCCAACTTCATGCGTTTTATGGCCACTGCGGAATTTATCCTGTACTACACTCCACAGCCACTTGTCGACGATGTGTATTTATCGTTCTTGCAGTCGGCAGTAGATGCCACATGGATGAAAAAGGACGCAAAGGCTCATTATTCAGAACAAATGCGCACTATCAACAACACTAAGTTGGGTAGCGAAATTTATAATTTCTCTATTACAGACGCTTCTGGTGTAAAGAAAAAGATTAACGATGTGCCTGTCGACACTGCAGAAATCGTCCTCTTGTTTTTCACCGGTGATGGAGTGGAGAGCTCTTTGGCTCGCACCCGTATCGAAACCGACCTTGGCGTGAACGATTTGGTGAGCCAGGGCTACACAAAGGTCATCAATGTGTATGTGGGCGACAAGCCTAAGGATTTCTTGGCTGAGGCCGACAAATATCCAAACTGGACACTCGTGGCCACTACTGAACAGAAGAATCTTGATATTCGCATTTTGCCATCTTTCATCGTGCTTGATAATGCACACCGCGTGATGAACAAGAATCAATATGTCGACGACATTAAAAGAGCGTTTAACCCATAATAGTCCACTCAAATGAAAGTACCCAACGGAATTAAAAACTTCTTCATGTATAGTGCAGGTCACACCTACACTAATCTTTCCCGTTTGTTTTTGCGCCTTTTTATCGGCTTGATGTTTTGCTTGGTGGCCATTCGCCAAATCATTCATGTGAGCGAGATTGCACCACAGTTTGAAGGCATTCTTTCGCTTGAATCGGAAATATCTATTGTGGTAATTGCAATTACAGAATTGCTTTGCGCAGCCTTCATTATGCTCGGATTCCTGATGCGTGTGGCTTTGGTGCCATCCATTGCCATCATGGCTTACGCCGAGTATTTGGTGTTCTCTCCAAATGTTTCTCCCAATGTGTTTGCTTTTGCTCCAGGTTATCCTGTGATGTTCCTCGGTGTGTTCCTGTTCTTGCTCTTGGCTGGTCCTGGCAAGATTTCGGTCGACTACCTCATTGCAGTGAACATTGAGCGTAATAGGGAAGAGGACGAAGTGCTCGACAATGTGTAATTATAAATAAGAAAAGAATAATTCAAATATAGCTGAAATGAGTATAGCAGTATTGATTTCTGGTGGCGTCGACAGCGCCGTTGTGGTTCATAAATTAAAAGAGGAAGGCCACGACGACCTTCAGCTTTTCTACATCC
This sequence comes from Muribaculaceae bacterium, assembly GCA_024400895.1. Lineage (GTDB taxonomy): Bacteria > Bacteroidota > Bacteroidia > Bacteroidales > Muribaculaceae > Sodaliphilus. The sequence continues at coordinate 4,261 of JAKSMA010000107.1, forward strand.
GTATAGGCATGGACAACGACGAAGGCGATTGTGCAGCGGAAGAGGATATTGAAATGTGTACGCTGATTGCCAAGAAGTATGGCTTGCCGCTCGAAGTGGTGTCGTTGCATCAGGAATATTGGGACAATGTGATGGAATACGCGCTCCGCACCGTGAAGCAAGGCCTCACTCCAAATCCCGATATGATGTGCAATCGCATGATTAAATTTGGCTATTTTGAAGAGCGTTGGGGCAAGGATTTCGACATGACCGCTACAGGTCACTATGCCAACACTGCTTTTGTGGGCGACACAAAATATTTGGCAATGGCGGTTGACCCAGTGAAGGATCAAACCGACTTCTTGGCACAAATCACTTACGACCAGTTGAAGCACCTCATGTTTCCTATCGGTAATTTGCCAAAGGGTGATGTGCGTCGTATAGCCCAAGAAGTGCACATGCCTAATGCCTATCGAAAGGATAGTCAAGGTATCTGCTTCCTCGGTCAAATCAACTACAACGATTTTATCCGTCGTCATTTGGGTGTGAAGAAAGGTCCGATTATTGAAATCGAAACCGGTAAGAAACTCGGCGAGCATAACGGATTCTGGTTTCACACTATCGGTCAACGTAAAGGTTTGGGATTGAGTGGAGGTCCTTGGTATGTGGTGAAGAAGAATGTGAACGACAATGTGATTTATGTCAGCAATGGTTACGGCACTGCCAAACAATATGGCAAGGTGCTCCATCTCGATGAAATGCACTTTATTTCGGGCAATCCTTGGGGTGAAACCGACGGACCTGTTGATATTATGTTCAAAAAGCGCCACACACCCATCCTCACTAAAGCGAAATTCACACACCTTCACGACGGCGAGTCGGCGCTTGAAAGTGAAAACGATGTGCAAGGCATCGCGCCTGGCCAGTTTGCAGTCGTCTATGATGCACAGGGACATTTGTGCTATGGTAGTGGCGTGATTACTGGCCAGAAAGTGGATTGATAATAATTTATAACAAAGATAAATTTATAGAATATGGACAAGGTGGAATTGAAAGTGATGGGGATAACCTACAATCCCGTGCAGAGTGGTGCTTATGCGCTGCTGTTGCGCGAGGTGGATGGCCCACATCGCATTCCTATCGTGGTAGGTGTGGCTGAGGCACAGTCCATCGCCATGCGTTTGGAGAATGTGATTCCTCCTCGGCCTATGTCGCACGATTTGATGATAAGCATGTTTCATGCCTATGGCATCTCGCTTGATGAGGTGTTTATCTACAAATTTAGCGAAGGCATTTTCATGAGTGAACTGAAATTGAGCAATGGTGAGCGCGAAATCAGCCTCGATTCACGCACGAGCGATGCTATTGCGTTGGCTCTTCGCACAGGCACTCCCATCTACACCACTCCTGAAATCGTGAAGAAGACGGGCATCTATATGGAAGAGAAAGCCGAGAGCCCTATCGTGCATAAAAAGAATAGAAAATTGGAAGATTTCTCTGTTGATGAGCTGGAAGAGCGTATGCAGCGCTATGTCGAACAGGAAGATTACGAACTGGCAGCTGAAATCCAGAAAATCATCAAAAAGAAAAATGCTTCAAACACGGAAGACAAATAAAACAAAACATAAAAATTAATAAAATGAAGAATTTAAAATTAAGACTGATTGTAATGAACTTCCTGCAGTTCGCTGTATGGGGAGCTTATCTGACATGTATGGGCAATTTCCTTGGGAAGGCCGGCATGGGTGCAGAAATTTCATGGTTCTATGCTATCCAAGGTATTGTATCAATTTTTATGCCTGCTCTTATGGGTATTGTGGCCGACAAGTGGATTCAACCACAACGCCTTCTTGGTATTTGCCACCTTTTGGCAGGTGCAGGTATGATTTCTCTGTTTATGATGGGGCAGGCTTCTGCCACTCCCGATAAGGCAATGTTTATTGCTACCTACACTTTGAGCGTGGCATTCTATATGCCTACTTTGGCGCTCTCCAACACTGCAGCGTTCACTATCTTGAAAGATAACGGAATGGATACAGTGAAAGACTTCCCACCAATCCGCGTGTTCGGTACTGTTGGTTTCATTGCCACAATGTGGTTTGTGAACTGTGCAACTTTGCATGACGGTTCATTCGGCTTCACTCTTGGCGCCGACGACACCAAGTTCCAACTCACTCACTTCCAATTCCTCGTTTCTGGTGTATTGGGCGTGCTTCTGTTCGTTTACTGCTTGACTTTGCCACAATGTAAGATTGTGAAGAAAGAAGGTCAATCACTTGCTCAACAACTTGGTTTGGACGCATTCAAACTCTTTAAGCAAAAGAAGATGGCTATGTTCTTCATCTTCTCTATGCTTCTTGGTATGTCGCTCCAAGTAACCAATGGCTACGCTACTCCATTCCTCACCAGCTTCAAGGGCTCACCAGTGGAAGAAATTGCAAATTCATTTGCAGCCAACAATGCGACCATGCTCGTGTCGCTTTCACAGGTGGCTGAAGCACTCTGCATCTTGCTCATCCCATTCTTCTTGCGCAAGTTTGGTATCAAGGTGGTAATGCTTATTGCTATGTTTGCATGGGTATTCCGCTTCGGTTTCTTCGGCGTAGGTTCACCTTCATTCCCAGGTGTGCTTCTCTTCGTACTTTCTTGCGTTGTTTATGGTGTGGCATTCGACTTCTTCAACGTGTCTGGCGGTCTGTTCGTCGACAAGGAATGCGATCCAAGCACTCGTGCATCAGGTCAAGGTTTATTTATGCTGATGACCAACGGTTTGGGTGCAACAATCGGTACTTTGGCTGCTGGTCAAATCATCAACCACTTCTGCCAATACAACGACAAGGGCTACTTGATGGAAATCGTTCCTGGTGGTTGGCAAACTGCATGGTTTATCTTTGCTGGTTTTGCTTTGGTTGTGGCTGTGTCGTTCATGTTCTTGTTTAAGTACAAACACGAACCAGAAGCTAAATAATCTGCTAATTTAATTCATACGATGCATCGTTTCTACGACCCCAATATTGCCACCACGCTTCAGCTCTCGGAAGAAGAGTCGAAGCATTGTGTGCGAGTGCTGCGTCTGTCGGAAGGCGACGAGATTGAAGTCGTAGACGGTTGCGGTAACCTATATTTGTGCAAAATAGCCATGGCGCATCCAAAGCGTTGCGCTGTGACTATTGTTGAGCACAAAGTGTGTCCTCCACACTGGGGGCATAAAATCGTGTTGTGTGTGGCTCCCACCAAGAATATCGACCGTATGGAAGATATGGCCGATAGGGTGACGGAGATGGGAGTTGACCGCATCATTCCCCTGTTGTGCCGCAATAGTGAGCGCAAAGTGCTGAAGACCGAGCGAATCCAAAAGATTTTGGTCTCGGCCATGAAGCAGTCGCTCAAGGCGCAGTTGCCCAAGCTCGACGAGCTCACCCCATTCAAGGAATTGGTGAAGATGCCGTTTGAGGGCAACAAATTTATTGCATATTGCGATATGATGCTGCCCCGCGAGCAACGTCGTCTGCTTTCTAAAGAGTATCGCCCGGGTGTCGACACGATGATCATTATCGGTCCGGAAGGTGATTTTAGTCCCGAAGAGGTGACGATGGCGTTGGAGGCAGGGTTTGTTCCAGTCTCGCTTGGTGAAAGCCGTTTGCGCACCGAAACAGCAGCCATGTTTGCAGTGGCCACATGCCATGCTATAGATATGAATCAATAATACTAACCGACATATAATTTTAATATGATTATAGACCAATTGCAAGCCTCGCCATGTGGCAATTATTTACTGCTCGCAGGCCAGTGTGGGAGTGAGGGTGGGGAGGGTCGGAAAGGCTGATGCAATGATAATTCAGAC
>JAKSMA010000108.1 GCA_024400895.1 Muribaculaceae bacterium
GTACACGTCGAAGAGGTACGACGCCGCCATAAGGGTGTAGAACGAGATGCCTATAGGAGCAATGATGGATAGCGGTTGGAAGTTACCGCCAAGCATTTCATGCCACGACTGAAGGAAAAAGTTGGTGTACTTAAATGCCACCAGAATGCCCACCGAGCAAAGGAGCGATACGACAAGCATCCACTTTCGTGCCGACTTCCCCTCCAATTTGGAGATACGGAGCGCCAATTGCCAGTCGATAATCGATGTGGCTACCATCAGCAAGAAAATCCAGCCACACGACTTGAAAGCGAAAAACAAACTGAAAGCCACCACAAAGAGCATCATCTGCATCTTGCGATGACGAATGCAGGCAAAAATGGGCAAAAACACCAAAAACATCATCCAGAATGTGCCGCTGGAGAACACCAATGGCACCGATGGATTGGGCATAAAGAATGATGCAATATTATGAATTGCAAATGATAAGTTGTCGGTCAATAGCATCTGTTCCATCATTAGTTTTCAGTGTTTGTGGGTGCTACTTCGGGTTGGGCTGCTGGAGCTGCTGGTTGAGGCGCTGCAGCAGGTGCTGCCGCTTTCTTTTGTGCGGGAGCCGCAGGGGCTTTGGCTGCTTTTGGAGCTGGTTTGTCGCCATCATCCGACATGCCGAAACACTCTGTGTGGCAACGCGACTTTTCCTTATTAGGCACATTGAGCACGATGGGATGATTGCTCTGATTCATAATCCAGCGGCAGATGCGGTCGGCCCATTTTGCCGCCGAAGCAGCAGTAGGGTGTGCGCCATCGCTTGCACGATCGTAGTGCTGGTCGGGGGTGTAACTCAAATAGAAATTACCCTCTGGAATGATGCTCTGAAGCATCTTGTTGATACCCGTGTCTTCCTTCCAGTTAGGCGGTCCAATCCACACATAAGGTATTTTGCCAAATTCGGAAAGAATTTCTTTCACAAATTTTGAGCGACGGGTTATAATATCTTTGATAAAGAGTTCGTTACCACCCAAGCTGATAATGATAAAGTCGGGATGATAAGTCTTGATTTTTTCGGCAGCGCGCTTACTGTTGGCCCACACTTCTGTGGTAGATCCATACCAAATCACAGTGTTCATCTGGTGACCATTTTCCTCGGCATAAGCAGCAAAGCGCGGACTCAATCGCTCAAGCATTGAATCGCCAATGAAAAGGATGTTCTTTTTAGTGGTATCTAATGGTGCTGCCTCTGTCACACCCGATGTGCTTTTGCTTCTCAGCAAACCGGGAATAGTGTCGGATGAGGTCAAATCAGCGAACGAATGCGAGAACAAATCGCTGGCAAAGCTGGAGGTTTTCAAGCCACACTCTTCTTCAAAATCCTCGCTGAAAAACGACATGCCAGCAAAAATTGAGAATGCCACCACAAGAAGTGCAAATAAACCGAAATATGTACGCCTCATCAATTAAAATTATATGAATAAAAAAGAATAAAAAGATAAGAAAGTGTGGTTTAGACAATTAACATTGCTTAACCACACTTTTTATGACTATTTGAGGTTGTGCCTCAATTGTGAATTACTTCAAAAGTTTCACACCAATACCTGGACGGTCGGCAGGAACGGTAACTTGACCGTTCACAATCTTGATACCATCGAAGCGGTCGTTGGCAATAAGCCAGTTACCGTCAAGGTCAGCCCAGTCGCAGAGTGGTGAAAGTTGAGCAGCAGCTGTAACAGCACAAGAAGTTTCGGTCATACAGCCCACCATGATCTTCATATCGAGGGCACGAGCCAAAGTTACCATCTTGTAAGCTTCGTTCAAACCAGTGCTCTTCATCAACTTGATGTTGATGCCAGAATAAACACCATGGAAGCGACGGATATCTGGGAGGCGTTGGAACGCTTCATCGGCCACGACAGGAAGTGGAGAGCGTGCGGTAAGCCATGCGGTGACGCCGAGAGGCATTCCCTTTTCAAGTGGTTGCTCCACGAACAAGCAGTTCTTATCGGCGAGCCATTCAGCCATTTCAAGTGCTTCTTCCTTAGTCTTCCAGCCTTGGTTTGCATCCACATAGAGTTTGATGTCGGGACGGATGCTGCGAACCAATTCGTAGAGGTGCTTATCGTTTTCAATGCCACCGAGACCCATCTTCACCTTGATGAGTTTGAAATCGTAGGTTTCTTTCATTTTTTCGCGCACCTTTTCGTCGGTATCGATACCGATGGTGCAAGTGGTGAGAGGAGCCTTTTCTGGATTCAAACCCCAAATCTTGTACCAAGGTTGGCCCATGAGTTTACCGAGAAGGTCGTGAAGAGCGATATCCACACCAGCCTTAGCGGCACGGTTGTTTGGAGCCACGCTTTCCACATAAGCCAAGATGTCTTCCTTGCGGAAAGGGTCGGTGAATTGCTCAAGATTAAGGCTGCCGAGGAATTTGCAAACGCTTTCCACGCTTTCGCCAAGATATGGAGGCATAGAGCATTCGCCATAACCTACCACGCCGTCGTATTCAAGTTCCACCTGCACATCAGGAGTGGTGGTACGGCTATATTTTGCCAAATTGAATGCGTGCTTCAACTTCAATTCATAAGGGAAGAATTTGAGCTTGAGGCGTCCGCTACGCTTCACTGTAGCTGGAGCTTTTTTGCGAGCAGCAGAAAGGGAAATTGGAGATGCTGCAGCAGCAATACCAAGACCTGCGCCCAAAATGAATTTTCTACGGTCGATTGACATATCAAAAAATTTTTATCGATTTATGTTTCTGTTTGTTTTTGATTAGAAGTACCAAGGGTGATTGCGCACATAGGTAATGTAAGGAGTGCCTTCCTGACCTGCAATGCGGCTTGCCGAAAGTGCAGAGTAGAGATAAGAGGGGTCCTTAGGATCGAGGCTGTTGATTTTCACCTGACCAGAGCAGTGGATAAATTTGCCGTCGCGCATATAGATGCCCACATGGGTCACACGACCCGACTTGGTACCAAAGAAAAGCAAGTCGCCAAATTGGCATTTCTGCCATTCATTACCTTTGATTTTGAGGCCATAGAGTGCTTGTTGAGAAGCATCACGAGCCAAAATCACACCGCTGCTGAAGTAGCTCACCTTCACGAGACCAGAGCAGTCGGTCACTTTAGTTGATGTTCCACCCCAAAGATAGCCTGACCCCATCATGCGATGTGCAGTTTTGAGCACGAGTTCGAGGTTGAGGTCTTGCTTAGCCCATTCCGAGAATTCGGCAACTTCGCTCTTAGGCATCCATCCGAGGCGTCCGTCGGGAGTGGCAAGTTGAATCCATTCACCATTTTCAGCCTTATATTCAAGAATGTTACCCATCACGATGTCGGTCACAGTTTCATCACCTGCTGGCTCGGTCACCAAGCGAGAGCCGTATGTGGTAACGATATAGCGCTTTGCTGCACGCCAAGCCTTCATTTGAGCCTCGGTCTTGCAGATGAGCGATGATGATGGCACGTATGAGATATAGTTGTCAGGAGTCTGCACGCGATACCAGTCGGAAGAGCATTCAATCACTCTCACAGGCTGCCCCATGATGCCTTGAGTGGCCATTTCTCCGGCATGCTTGCCTTCACAACGCATACTTGCCACTGACAGTTTCACAAGCGCCCACTTTTTGTCGGCAGGCACAGCATTGTGAAGCACTGTCACTTTATTTGCGACATTGGAGAAGCCCTTGTCGGCCAACTCTTTGCTGATGGCATCCTTCTGTTCTTGCAACCCCACAGTACCGGTCACGGTCACTGCACTACCAGCAGTAGTGGCCTTCACGTCCCAAATAGCGGTGCGCTTATCGGGAGCAATACGACTTTTGAGATTGCTCAATACATCAGTAGCATTGGCCGCCACCATCGACACACTTGAGGCCGACAAAAGTGCAACCCACAATAACTTGAAAATCTTTTTCATATAATTGATTGTATATTTATTTTTTTATTGAGAAAACCAGTGCCTGTCGCTTATTTGACTGGCTCCATGCTGTTGAGTTTAAAATTAGAATTCCACTTGTCGTAGTAGAGGTTTCCGCCTTTCCATTCCACTTCACCCATTTGGAAGTCGACGGTTTCGCTGCGGATATACTTCTTTTCAGGACTCAACTTGTCGCCCACTGCTTCGTTTGAAGCCATACGGTAGACATCAATACCAGTGGTGTAGTAGTCACGCATTTGTTCGTTGTGCTCTGTTGAGCGACCGAAAGAGGCATCCACTGGCACCCATCCCACACCTTCGAAATAGGTTTCGCCCCAGTCATGGAAATTGATAGCGTCAGGATGAAGCATATAGCCACTTTCCCATCGAGCAGGGATGCCAACGGCGCGGCAAAGTGTGATATAGAGCAAGCCCACTTGTCCACAGTCGCCGTGCTTGTTTTCGAGTACATATTCAGGAATGTTCTTGATGGTGCTGTATTCACGAGCGCCAGCCCAAGGGAAGCGTGAAGTAATCCAGTGGTAGATGTGATTTGCGGCAATCACAGGATTCTGTTCCTGACCGCCAACGATGTATTCAGCCAAATTGCGAATTGAATCGGTGATAACGATATGAGGATATTCATTGCTGGTATACTTTACGTATTCAGGAGTCATCTTGTAAGGCTCTACCATAGCCAGCAAATCTTGTTGTGCAATATGGCGTTCGCCCACATCATAGCTGAAAGTGTACTCAAAGTGAGTTGGTTTGCCTTTTTCAGCCACCGCTTCCATATACACGGTGTGGTGCTTGCTGCCTTCGCTCATCACCACTGGGCGGTTGTGACTCTCGAGCTTGATATTCTTTTGGCGCAAATTTTCGTAAGGGATTGGCATCCACACGCGCAAAGTTTCGCCAGCGGGAATCACATCAGCATTCACATCGAGTGTGAACGTGGCATTCACGTGGTGCCAGTCGCGCACGCCATTGGCGTCGGGCACGGTGTTCATGGCACGCAGCACGTGCTTTCTTAAGTCTTCGCTTTCTTCTGCGTTATCGTTGTTGTTCTTCTCTGCGAATTCTTCGCCCAGGAGCCATAAGTTGCGCACTGCTTTGCGGAACCATACTTCTTTGCCATCAATGTTCATCACTTCAATAGCTTTCACCTTCTTCCAGTTTGCAATTTGCTCATCTGTAGCTTCAGGCATTTTTTCACGAATCGCCTTCACACCATCTTCTGGAGACAGTGTAAAGTCCATACGAATGCGGTCCATAATCTGGTCCAGTGAATCAATGGTCACAGCATTAGCCTTACGCACTTTGGAAGGCAATTGCTTCATCAATTTAGATGCTTGAGCAAATTCTCCAGCATCCATCAGTTGATCTACGTTAGCACGCCAATTAGCGACATCTGTTGCTGCTTGGGCTGTCATTGCCCCCATCATCAGAGCAGCGCCTAATAATAAGTATCTAAGATTCATAAGCGGTATTTTTTCCAATAGCAAATTTAGGGATTTTTTCGTAAAAAAACCACTAATAAGCGCATTTTCTTTCCCCTGACGTCCATATTTTATGCATTTTCTTTCCTTCATCGTTCATATTCTTCCACCGACTCAGTTTCCTTGCACTATTCACCACCATAAAAAAGCAGGAACGCGAAAAAACGCGCCCCTGCATAAGTCGTATTAAAATCTCAATTATTTACTTCAAAGTGTGGAATGAACTTCCGTCGAAACAGTGGGTGCAAATTTTGCACTTAGGCAAGCCTATAGCCTTCACGATGGTTTCCACTGTAGAGAATTTCAATGATGTGAGGTTAAGGCGACGAGCAATTTCATCCACCATTCGCTGATATTCCGGAGTGCCTGTGGTGGCATACGCCTCAACATTCTTGTTCATGTCGCCTTCAAAGTCCTGAATCACTCGGCGAGTGATAAGTTCGAGTTCGCTCTTTGAAGCCGAGAAGTTGACAAACGGACAAGCGTAGATAAGTGGCGGGCAAGCAATACGCATGTGCACTTCTTTCGCACCCTCTTCCATCAGCACAGCGGTATTGTCGCGCAACTGCGTGCCACGCACGATGGAGTCGTCGCAGAAGCAGCATTTTTTGCCTTTGAGCATATCGGAATTTTGAATCAACTTCATCTTTGCCACGAGATTGCGCATCTCCTGGTTGCTTGGCATGAATGAACGCGGCCAGGTTGGAGTGTACTTGGCGATAGTGCGCAAATATGGCACCTTGTGACCGTTGGCATACCCCACTGCCATACCAATGCCAGAATCGGGAATACCGCATACGCAGTCCACTTCCTCATCGTCGGTTTCGCCCATCACGCGGCCACATTCGTTACGCATTAGCTCCACATTCCGGCCCTCGTAACTTGAAGTTGGAAAGCCATAGTAAATCCAGAGGAATGAGCAAATCTGCATCTCCTCATTTGGCTTGCGCATCTGAATCATTTCGTCGGCTGTGATGCGCACGATTTCGCCGGGTCCCACATAGTGGATGGTCTTGAATCCCAGATTAGGGAATGCAGTCGACTCAGAAGTGACAGCCATACCTTCTTCGCTCTTCCCGACCACGATTGGGGTGCGCCCCCAACGGTCGCGAGCGGCAATGATGCCATCCTCTGTGAGCAGCAGCATAGAGCACGAACCTTTGATGGAATTAAACACATTTTCAATGCCATCAACGAAGTCTTTGCCCTTAATAATAAGCAAAGCGACGAGTTCTGTGGGGTTGATACGTCCCGACGAGAACTCGCTTAAATGCATATTTTCCGACAGCAATTGCTGTGCCAATTCTTCCTGATTGTTGATTTTCGCCACCGTAACGAGCGCAAATCGGCCCAGGTGCGAATGAATGAGCATTGGCTGCGCATCGGTGTCGCTTATCACGCCAATACCCGAACGACCTTTAAACTTGTCGAGTTCTTTCTCGAATTTGGTTCTGAAATAAGTTTGTTCCAAACTATGGATGGAGCGGAAAAATTCGCCCTCATCGCTAACTGTTGCCATACCAGCTCGGCGAGTACCGAGATGTGACTGGTAATCAGTGCCGTAGAACAGTTCTGCCCTACACTCTCTTTTCTTTAATTTAGTACCGAAGAATCCTCCCATTTCCCTATTAAATATGTAGTTTTCAAAAAACTTTATAAAGTTACAAAGAATTTCTCAAAATGCCTCTACACCCCCGCTCTTTTTTATGTATTTTTTTCACTCCACGACAAAAGAAACGGTCGCCGACACCTTTGTGCCAACGACCGCATAATTGAGTTATTCTTTGTCTAAATGCTTAGATAAGCGATTCCACGATTTTCTTCACATCACCACCGAGTTTTTCAGCCTCTTCCATGGTGTGCGCTTCGCTATAGATGCGAATGATAGGTTCGGTGTTGCTCTTACGCAAGTGTGCCCATCCATCTGCAAAATCAATTTTCACACCATCGATGGTAGTGAGTTTTTCATTTGCATAGTGCTTTTCCACTGCAGCAAGAATAGCGTCAACATCCATTTCTGGAGTGAGTTGGAGCTTGGTCTTTGCAATTTCATACTGTGGGTAGGTCTTCTTGAGTTCGCTCACCTTCATTCCGCTTTTTGCAAGCAAAGTAAGGAACATAGCCACTCCCACGAGAGCGTCGCGGCCATAGTGAAGTTCTGGATAGATAACTCCGCCATTGCCTTCACCACCAATCACAGCGCCGATTTCACGCATCAGTGTAGTGGCATTCACTTCGCCCACTGCCGATGCCTCGTAGCGACAACCGTGCTTAGCAGCCACATCGCGCAATGCACGCGACGACGAGAGGTTGCTCACTGCTGGACCAGGAGTTTGAGAAAGGATGTAGTCGGCAATCGACACAAGGGTGTATTCCTCAACAAAGAATTCACCATTTTCCATAATGATAGCCAAGCGGTCAACATCAGGATCGACCACGAAAGCCACATCAGCCTTGCCCTCTTTCATAAACGAGCTAACGTCGGTGAGGTTAGCAGGAATTGGTTCTGGAGTGTGGCCGAAATGGCCAGTTGGTTCGCAGAAAAGTTTTTCCACCTTCTTCACTCCGAGGGCTTCAAGCAGCTTAGGAATAGCCACGCCGCCGATAGAGTTCACTGCATCAACAGCCACAGTGA
>JAKSMA010000109.1 GCA_024400895.1 Muribaculaceae bacterium
TCGGTGGTAATGATTTTGCTTTCAGCGTTCATCGTTTTCGCAGGTGTATTCGCATCTTGGAAAATTGATCCACTACCTCGTCAATTCTTCATGTGGTTCTACCTCCTCTCAATTGGTGTGTTTGGTTTCTTCATCTCTGTAGACCTCTTCACCATGTTTATGTTCTACGAGGTTGCGCTTATCCCAATGTACCTTCTTATCGGTGTATGGGGCTCAGGCGACAAGAACTACTCTGCAATGAAACTTACTCTGATGCTTATGGGTGGCTCTGCATTCTTGATGCTCAGCATCCTTGGTATCTACTATCATTCATCAGCCGATGGCAACCTTACAATGAATCTCCTTGAAGTGGCAAAGAATAATGCTATTCCACACGAATGGCAGCTCTATCTCTTCCCAATGGCGTTCGTTGGCTTCGGTGTGCTTGGTGCTATGTTCCCATTCCACACATGGTCGCCTGATGGTCACGCATCAGCGCCTACAGCAGTGTCGATGCTCCACGCAGGTGTGTTGATGAAGCTTGGTGGTTACGGTTGCTTCCGTATCGCAATCTATTTGATGCCTTACGCTGCTACCGAACTTGGTTGGATTTTCCTCACCCTCACTGGTATCAGTATCGTTTACGGTGCATTCAGTGCATGTGTTCAAACCGACCTTAAGTATATCAACGCTTACTCTTCAGTGAGCCACTGTGGTATGGTGCTTTTCGCCATCCTGATGTATAACCAAACAGCAATGACTGGTGCAGTGCTTCAAATGCTCTCTCACGGTTTGATGACAGCGCTCTTCTTCGCCCTCATCGGTCAAATCTACGGTCGTACCCACACTCGCGACATTCGCGACATGGGCGGTATGATGCACATCATGCCATATCTCGGCGTAGGTTATGTGATTGCAGGTTTGGCTTCACTTGGTTTGCCAGGCTTGAGCGGTTTCGCTGCCGAAATGACTATCTTCTTCGGTTCATTCCAAGAAGCTGGTTTGCTCCAACGCGTATTCACCGTGGCTGCTTGTGCATCAATCGTGATTACCGCAGTCTACATCTTGCGTGTGGTTGGTAAGCTGCTCTTTGGTGAAGTTCAAAACGAACACCACCGCGAGCTCACCGATGCTGTATGGTTTGAGCGTTTCAGCACCACAGTGCTCATCTGCTCGGTTGCAGCAATCGGTTGCTTCCCTAACTTCTTTGGTGATATCATTCGTGATAGCTTCCTTCCCGTAGTTGATGCTATTAAGAATGTTCTTTAATAAAAGTGTTGAATTTAAAAATCGATAAGATACAAAATGGATTATTCTCAATTTTTAATGATGCCTCAAGAAATTGGCTTATTGGCAACTTTCTTGTTAGTATTCCTCTATGACACTTTTATGCCTGCTAAGTGCCAAAAGCAATTGCCATTGTTCACAGCATTGGTGTTTGCAATCTATACGGCTGTAAGTTTCATTCCATGCTGCACAGGCACTGCCTTTGCTGGCATGTTTGAGCAAAGCCAGGCCACTTGGGCAATGAAGGGTATTCTCAATATTGGTACATTCCTCGTGATTCTTCAAGCCGTTAAGTGGACCAACAGCGATTTCGTAAGCGTTCGCCGTGGCGAATTCTATGAATTGCTTCTGCTCACACTTTTCGGTATGTTCCTCATGGTTTCAGCTCGCAACTTCCTCTTGTTCTACATCGGCCTCGAAACAGCTTCATTGCCACTCGCAGCCCTTGCAGCATTTGAGAAGAATCATTATGAATCTCGCGAAGCTGCTGCCAAGTATATCTTCACAGCCATCTTCTCATCAGCCATTATGTTGCTCGGCGTATCGTTCGTGTATGGTTTGAGTGGTTCGCTCAACTTCGCCACTATAGGCCAAGCACTTGTTTCAAAGCAATCTGCACTTCTTATCGTGGCTGTAGCATTTGTGATTTCTGGTGTAGGTTTCAAACTTTCACTTGTTCCATTCCACAACTGGACTGCTGATGTTTACCAAGGTGCTCCAACAGCTGTGACCAGCTACCTTTCTGTGATTTCTAAGGGCTCGGCTGCATTTGCATTCCTCTTAATCCTTACTCAAGTGTTTGGCTCTGTTTATGCTGACGCTTGGAAGTGGATGCTTTATGCAATCATCGTTCTCACTATCACCATTGGTAACCTCTTCGCTGTTCGTCAACGCAACCTCAAGCGTTTCTTGGCATTCTCATCAATTTCACAAGCTGGTTACATTATGCTTGGTGTGATTGCTGCCAACACGCTCGGCATGGCTTCTATGATGTATTATGTAGTGGTTTACATCTTCTCCAACCTTGCAGCATTCGGCGTGATTGCCGCAATCGAACGCAAGACTGGCAAGGTGACCACCGATGATTACAACGGCCTCTTCAAAACCAACCCATGGCTTTCATTCACCATGATGGTAGCAATGTTCTCATTGGCTGGTATTCCTCCATTCGCAGGTTTCTTCAGCAAGTTCTTCGTGTTTGCTGGTGCCCTCAATGGTGCTGATGTGGCTATCTACGTACTCGTGTTGATTGCATTGGTAAATACCATCATTTCTCTCTACTACTACTTGCTCGTAGTGAAGGCTATGTTCATCCGTCAAGATGAATGTGTGATTCCTTCGTTCAAGTCAGATTGGACAGAGAAGGCAGGCATGATTATTTGCGTGCTTGGTATTGTGCTGTTAGGTCTCGCAAGTTGTGTTTACACAGCCCTTGCAGATTATGCTACAGCATCTGATGCACTCTTCCAACTTATCCGTTGATATATACCCTGACAACCTTATACAACAATTATCTTAAAAACCGGAAGAAGGAGAAATTTTTATGATTTCTCCTTCTTTTCGTTTCTCGTCAACAGTGGGAAATTATCGTGATTTAGTTCTTCTTTGACTCCGTTTATTACCCTACAAGATTTTTTAAACTAATTTTATATTTCGCAAATATGTTTCTCTCTGTCGTGCTCTCGGTGCGATTCTATGGCACGATGTCTGTGTGTTGAATGGCCTGCAACGGTATCTGGTTTTGGCATTGTGGGCATTTATTTGTATCTTTGTCAATACATTAATATGAGGCCAATGAAGATATGCAAACTTTTTGCGAAAGTTTTTCTCTTCATGCTCAGTGGATTGGTGGGATTTGCTCCTGCCAATGCTAAGAGTGTGAAGCCTCGTGTTTTTGTAAATCCTGGCCATGGCGGTCACACAAGCAACGACCGCCCGATGCCATTTATGCATTTTGCTCCAGGCGATACTGCTGGCTATTACGAGTCGAATTCCAATATGTGGAAGAGCTTCGCTCTTATCAATATGCTGAGGAATCGAGGCTTTGATGTGTACACCTCACGCGTGACCAACACTGAAGATGACGACCTCGACTTGTTTGAAATCGTTCAGTTGGCAGCAAATAGCGGGGCAGATGTGTTTATGTCGATTCACAGCAATGCCACAGGTGTGAAAAGAAATGTGAACTACACTGTTCAGCTTTTCCGCAGTCATACCGACAGCTGTATTGATGTCCAGTCGAAGGAATTTGCACAATTGATTACAGAGCGCTTGTCCACCAATACATGCACACCTTGGACTCATCCGAAGATGACTGTAGGCGACTGGGACTTCTTTTCTGATTGGGGATATCAGGTAGGACTTGGAGTGCTTCGTTACAATAAGATACCAGGCATGCTTAGCGAAGGCAGCTTTCACGACTATCTGCCCGAGCGTCAGCGATTGCTCAATCATGGCTATTGTGCCCTTGAGGCGTTTAATTTCACTATTGCTCTCGAACAGTATTTCGGCACTAAAGTGAAGAAGCCAGTGGGCATGGTGGCAGGTGTGCTTCGACATTCTACTTGGCTGCGTCCCGACACTTGCCAGTTGTTCCAGGTTGATAGCTTCGAATCTGTAAATGGTGCTCGTGTGGATTTATTGAAAGGTAAAAAAGTGGTAGCCACCTGTGTGACCGACACTTTACATAATGGATTCTATATGTTCAGCGACTTGAAACCGGGTAAATACGCCCTGAAAGTCACTCCTCTTGACGATAATCATGGTCATCTTCCCGTGGGTCAGGTGGTATGCAAAGAAGAAGTGATTGTCAAACCAGAAGATATCACTTATGTGAATTTTCTATTAGAGAATCTTTAGTGTTTTTAATTCTATAAAAACGGAAGTTTGAACGATGAAAAAGATATTATTTGCAGCATTAGCAATTCTTTCGGTTTGTGCCACAGCAGTAGGTGCAAACCATGTGTATGTTAAGAGCAAGCAAAATTTGAGATGCGAAGGATATTTTCCTCAAATCAGTCCAGATGGGAAGAAAGTGATATCTGCACCTACCGATGCAAAGAAGCTCTTTATCTATGACCTGGCAACCTCAAAGCGTGACGTCATCGCCGACGAAGGAGTCCCAGGTTTTGAGGCTATCTTTGGCGAGAATGGGAAAGTGTACTACGTGTCGATGAAAATCAATAACGACCACATCATCTTCCGTTCAGTAAGAGAATACGACCCTGCCACAGGCAACGATCGCGAAGTGCTTTCGGGTCAGCATGGCGCTGTACATGCCATCAACGGCACAGAAGGTGTGGCTGCTGTAGGTGAGCAGAAGGAATGGAACGTTCGTCAAGCAGGCACATTTGCATGGGCTTTGGGTTCGGAGCTATATGTTTACCGTAATGGAAAAAAGAATACATTCTCTCCAATCAACGTACAGACTGGTTATCTTTGGGTGGATGTATCGCCCGACGGAAAGAAGGTGCTCTTTCATGTTCCAGCCAATGGCCTTTACATTTGCGATGCTGCAAGTGGCAGAATCATAAATAAGCTCGATGGCTGTATCATGCCAAGATGGTATAACAACGAATTAATCGTTGCACAGGGCAAAGGCAGATTGGGTTACAATATCATCATCTTCCGTGCTGATGGCACCGGCGGTGTGCAATCGCTTGCAAGCGGTGAATGCGTAATGCCTTCAGTGAGTGGCCACAATGTGATTTACACCACCAAAGGCGGAAGTGTGAAACTGCTCACACTCGAGACTCCACAAGAGCGCGATGTGCGACTCGAGCAAGAACGCATCGAAGCTGAGCGTATTGCTAAAGAAAAGGCAGAAGAGGCTGCTCGCATTGCTGCTGAAAAGGAGGCCGAAAATAAACAAAGTGAAGAAGCTGGCCAATAATCGAAATTCCTGCTAGGAATTACACAGAATTAGAGAAAACGGAATAATGAAATTTGTTAAATATACAGCATTACTGATAACCTGTCTTGCAATGTCGATGACTGCCGTGGGGCAGAGTCGAAAATCAAGTCAGGGAGAAGTACCACCACCAAAGGCTAAGTCTTCGGCTAAAGAACAAACAGTTCCAGAAAAGTCGAAGAGGACAAGTGCACAGCGGAACAACCATGGAGTGGTTGCTGGACAGGTGCGTCCACGCGTGTTTCTGAATCCTGGCCATGGCGGTCATGATAGCGACGACCGTCCATGTCCATTCTTTAACGAAGGGATGCAAGAGCGTGTGGAATATTACGAATCCGATAGCAACCTGAAAGGTGCTATGGCAATGAAGGACATACTTCGCGAGCGAGGCTATGAGGTGTTTATGTCGCGTGTCAACAATACCACAGCCGACGACTTGAATCTTTTTGAAATCCACCAGTTGGCATTGAATAGTGGAGCAGATGTGTTTTTTTCCATCCACAGCAATTCATCGGGTTCTTCAACACGCCGTGTGAATTTCCCGTTTGCCATCTATCGTGGTTATGACGGTGCTGGCACTGCTGATGGTAGTGAACAGTTGGCAAATATTGTTTCTTCAAATTTGTCGGACTGTGAAGCCACTTCCTGGTCTCGTGGTGGCATCACCCATGGCGACTGGACATTCTACAAGAACCGTTCTGGCTTGGGCGTTTTTCGTTGGAACAAATTGCCCGGTATTTTGATTGAAAATTGTTTCCACGACTACCAAATAGAACGTGAACGCCTTTTGAATAAAGACTATTGCTGGCTGCTTGGTGTTATTAATTGCCGCTCTTTGGATAAGTTTTTCAATAAACCAGCACAGAATTTTGGTGTGGTTGCCGGTATTGTTCGTTTCGACTATCCTCGTAAAGGCAAAAAAATGGTGGCTTTTGGTAAAGACTCACATCAGCCTCAAAATGGCGTGCCAGTGGAATTGTGCGATTTGGAAGGCAATCCGATTCAAACATATCAAATCGACAACTTCAATAACGGGTTCTACTGCTTCACACGCGTGCGTCCAGGTCGTTACTTAGTGGCCATCGACGGTGTGGAAGATTATGAGATTGAAGTGAAAGCCGACAAGACAACCTATTACAATGTGACCATCGTCACCCGTCAGGACAATGTGGACTACGACGACGAAATCACCGTAGTGCATAGTGCCGGCACAGAAGCCGACGAGACCGCTATAGCCAATGGGGAAGTAGGCCAGTAAGACCTTGATTTAGAATATAAGCTCTTTGATAAAATGCCGCGATAGTGGCATTTTGTCGTTTTTGGCGGTGTAGAGCGAAATAACTGATGTAAAGGTGGTTGAATATAGAAAATTATCATTATCTTTGCATATTACCAACAGATATAACTAATTAACTAATTATAAAATGAAAAAAACTCTACTTACCATGGTAGGTGGCCTTGCATTGGTTGCAAGTGCCCAGCAGGTGACCGTGACTTCAAACTCACGTCTGCTGAAGGGCGTGGAAGGCCCAGCCTACTATCCAGTGCTTAACAGCACAGGCAGTCAACTGCTTTTTGCAAGTGGTGATGCCTATGGTTTGAAAATCTATGATTTTGCCGACAATGTAGTGAACCGAATCAGCGACGAGCCTGGTGCGGGTATTGATGCTACATTCAACGCTAATGGCGATGTGTACTACGTTACACAAAAGGTGGGCGAGGGCAACCTCGTGTACCGTACGGGTATGCGCTTCGACAAGGCTACTGCCAAAAGCGAAGTGGTTCTTGAGGCTCAGCACGGCTATGTGCGTCCGGATGTGGGAACAAGTGGTAATGGCTTCAAGGGTGCAAAGAAATCTTTGGCTCCTTCAAAGAGCGTTGGCACTTCTGTGTGTGTGCAAGGCTCAAAACTTTTCATCACCACCAATGGCGTGACCAAAGAATACACACCAGTGGAATCGTATGCAGGTTATCTTTGGGCATCATTATCGCCCGATGGTAAGAAGGTTGCATTCTTCGCTGCAGGAAAAGGTGTTGTGGTGACCGACCTCAATGGCAAGGTGCTTTCGATGCTTGGTAAGTATGAAATGCCATGCTGGTACAACAACGACTATCTCGTGGCTCAGAACGCTAAAGATGATGGTCACCAGTTCACATCTTCTCAAATTATGCTGATTAAGGCCGACGGCAGTTTCAAGACCAATTTGACTTCTGCTACATCGATGTCGATGCAACCTACTTCGGCAGCGGGCAAGATTGTTTACACCACAATCGATGGCCTTCTTTATCAAATGACAATTAATATTAACGAATAAAACAGTAAGCAACGATGAAAAAAACGATTTTTATTTCAGTAATGCTGCTGTTTGTTGCAGCGTTAGGACTAAATCTTGCAAACGCAAGCACTGACAAACCTCACGTGTATATCAACCCTGGTCATGGTGGCCACACCAGCAACGACCGTAATGTGGTTGTGTATCCTTATGTACAAGGCGATACAATGGGTTTTTGGGAGTCAAATTCTAATATGTACAAGTGCTTTGCACTTCGTGAGATTTTGTGGAAAAAGGGTTATAAGGTAACCGTTTCGCGCGAAACTAATACTGAAGACGACGACTTGGCACTGTCAACTATCGTTAGTCTCTGTAATAATAGTGGTGCCGACGTGTTCTATTCTATTCACAGTAATGCAACTGGCCAAGGCGAAGGTGCTCGTGTGAATTTCCCAATGGGCTTCTTCCGTGGCTATACCGACCAACCAGAAAACCCTTGGTGTAAGATTTTGACCGAGAAATTGGCTCCTTTCATTATTGGAAACA
>JAKSMA010000011.1 GCA_024400895.1 Muribaculaceae bacterium
ACGCATAATTGCCTATCGTGGTCACGCTATTAGGGATGGTCACCGAGGTCAAAGAGCTGCAACCTGAGAACGCTTCCTTGCCTATCGTGGTCACGCTATTAGGGATGGTCACCGAGGTCAAAGAACTGCAACCTGAGAACGCATAATTGCCTATCGTGGTCACGCTATTAGAGATGGTCACCGAGGTCAAAGAACTGCACTCCCTGAACGCAGAACTGCCTATCGTGGTCACGGGATAATTGATGCCATTATATGTGATTGAAGAGGGAATCGTCACTGCACCGCTGCAATTTTTCCCATCAGAAACAATAGCAGTGTCGCCTGCCACATCATAGATGATATTGTCAATCGTCACTTGCGTACCTTTCAGCGCCACCTTCTTGCGAGAATTTCCCAGGTCAAAAGAATCAGTCACATCTTCCGACATCATGTCTGGCACCACCTCATCCAATTCTGGATTCATGGCACCAGCCCTCTCCGCGCCACTCTGGAGCCGATGATGGCGACCCTTGCGGGATAAGCCACCAACATCGCCCCCATCCATACCTCGAGAATTACGAGAAATTTGCTCCGGATTTTTCTGTCCGTCAAAGTCGGGCAAATTCACCTGCCCATTTGCCACACTGCAAACGCCTAACAAAAGCACAAACGCCAAAGTCTTAAAAATCATTCTATATTTCATAGTTATTCCTCATGTTTCTGTATGTTTCTGTTTAATTTGCAAATATAATCAAAATATAATTATCTACAAAAGACAAACTCATGAAGCTCCACTTTTGTAGAAAAACCTTCAACAGAAGAACACTTTTTAACAAAAAAAAATGCCATTATAGAAATTTGATATATCTTTGCAAAAAAAACACATAGCAAGATTTTTTATGAAAAATATAGTTCAAAAGGAAGCAAACAAATCAACAGAACCATCTTCTTTATTGCTCACAATAGCGTCATGTGTAGTTGCTATATTTTTATCAACCCCATCCTCTGCATCATTGGTCAAAACAACGCCAAGAGGGGATGTTGACCTCAACGGCATTGTTAATGTGAGCGATATTACCACGCTTATCGACACCCTTCTGTACGGTAATTACACATACTGGTGTGATGTTGATTATAATGGAGAACTTAACATCAGTGATTTAACGACCTTAATCAACGCGATAAGCACAAACAGCGAACTTCATAGTGCCACATGTTCTGGCACCCTTCCTGTGGTAATGATTAACACTGAAAACAAATGGGGCGTCATCTCAAAAGAGAATTATATAAATGCCTCGTTATATGTAATATATCCAGATGGGAAAACTTTCGGGTCGGAAGCATCCCCTTATACGCTACGCATTAGAGGGCGAGGCAACTCAACATGGACGAACCCTCCCAAAAAGCCATATAAGCTGAAATTCGATGAAAAAGTCGGCTTGATGGGATTAAACAAAAACAAAGATTTCACATTACTCCCCGACTATTTTGACTGGTGGGGATACCTCCAAAATGCCGTTGGATTTGAATTGAGCAGAAAAATCGGGCTTGATTACACCCCAAATCAAATCCCTGTGGAAGTGGTAATGAATGGAACATATATCGGACTGTATTTCCTTACCGAGCAAATCAAGGTGGGGAAAAACCGTGTCAATATCACGGAGCAGGAAGACGAAGAAACTGACCCCGAAAAAATCACAGGTGGATGGCTGATTGAGATAGAGAACTACCCCGAAAGCACTTCTATCCCTATTTTTGAACACGACAATCGAAATCGCCAAACATTATATTTCACATCGCACTCACCTGAAATCCTCAGTTCTGAACAAAAGAGTTACATCACACAATTCTTGCAAGCGACTGATTCTGCAATATATTGCACTCACCCTCTCAATAATGATTGGGAAAAGTACATTGATATAGAATCGCTTGCAAAATTCTACATTGTCAACGAAATCCTTGACAACAAAGAGGCTTTTTCTGGAAGCTGTTGGATGAGCAAAGACCGTGGCGAGAACACACGATTAAAATTCGGTCCTGTTTGGGATTTCGGCAGTTCATTTGCAGTATGGAATCCACAAGACTCAACATGTTTCAACGCTTTCATCTACGACCGATTACCAGAATACGCTAACACGCACTGGATTAAAGGGATATGCCAGCACCCACATTTTATAAAAAAAGTAAAAAGCATTTGGTATAATTTTTACAAAAACGAATACCCCAGTATATTTTCATTTATCGACAATTTCATCGGCAATATTAAAGATGCAGCCCAAGCCGACTTTATAAGATGGCCCAACGGGAACAGTGATTTATTGGAACAGCGCAAGGACATGTTTTTTGTGCCCTCTCTGAAACTAAAAGTGAAATGGCTCCAAGAACAATGGAAAATGATTGATGACACACCTTATACCCAAGACTCGCTCGAGCAAAAAGCAACATCTACCAAAAATGAAAAACAAAACATTTTTTAAGGACGAATGATAATAGATGGTAGTTTTTCCCAAGTACAACGCCACCTCTGAAAAAAGCCAACACGATGCAGAATGACACGCCCCTATAAAAGCGAAAGTTCTGCAAACATTCAAGGAGGAAACCTCGCGTTCAAAAGAGGAGAAGCACATAACATTTCTGCAAGAGCTGTCAATGTGAACCTCATTCATAGAGATATATACAAGAATGAAGGCATCTTGATAGCGTTGGATTCAAGATATCTATAATGCATTCGTTCAAACATTAAATTACAACACGGTTGCCCTGCACAAAAAGCCACATTTTTGCCATTCCCAAAAAAAAGTAATATCTTTGCAAACTGATAAAAGGCGACGCATAATATCGCTGTTGCCATCCATTATTAACGACAATTCACCCGCAAATTCATGGCTATAAACTCCATTGCATTTTGGATAGCTTTCATGGTAATGCTGCTACCCTATTTCACTGTGCTTCGCCAATCGGCAAAAGCACAAAATGCATGGTTGCTGGTGATGTCGTATGCGATTTACGGATATGCCGACTGGCGCATGCTGCCATTGCTTTTAGCCGTCACGGTATTTTACTATTTCCTTGCACCTGCAATAGCTCGCAATCGCGAAGCAAATGCTAAACGCTCAAGTGCGCTTTCGGCAATTGGCGTAATAGCGGGTGTGGGTGTCCTTTTCTGGTTTAAATATCTAAATTTCTGCATTGAGCAGTTCACTGCATTGTTCAATGCCATTGGCGTGGGAGCGTCAACCTCCACGATGAAAATCATCATGCCTGTGGGTATCAGCTTCTTCACATTCAAGTTGATAAGTTACACTATCGAAACCAGAAAAGGGAACATCGACCCTGAAAGAAATTTTATCAATTTCGGTGCCTATGTGGCATTTTTCCCCACAATCATGTCGGGGCCTATCGACCGTCCAAAGCCATTCCTCGAGCAGCTCAAAGTCAATCGTTTGGCTAACAGCCACAACATCAGCGAGGGCGCAAAGCGGGTGCTTTGGGGATTTTTCTTGAAGATGTGTATTGCCAACCGCATCTGCATCTACACCGACTCGGTGTTTAACCACTGTCAATTCCACAATGGCACCACCCTCGTGGTGGCTTCCGTGCTTTACTTGATTCAAATGTACACCGACTTCTCGGGATATAGCCACATGGCGGTGGGCGTGTCGAGGATAATGGGCATTCGCGTGATGGAAAACTTCCAACAGCCTTTTTTTGCACAAAACGTGGCCGATTTTTGGAGAAGGTGGCACATTTCGCTTTCGTCGTGGCTTCGCGACTACATCTACATCCCTCTTGGTGGCAGCAGATGCAGCGAATGGCGATGCTACTGGAACAACTTGGTCACTTTTGTGATATGCGGCATATGGCATGGTGCTAATTGGACCTATGTGATGTTCGGCACTTGGCACGGCTTGATGGTGATTGTGGACCGAGCTGCGAAACCGCTTCGCGAAAAAATGGAGCGCAGCTTTTCGCTGAAGGGAAAACTCGTCTACAGATTATCCCGACAAGCTATCACCTTCACACTCTGTTCGTTTGGCGCAATGCTTTTCCGCGCCAATTCATTTTCCGACATTGCCACCATCATGCACAATGTAGGCGAAGGTTTTGGACCCTTGTTCACCGCCGGCACCACATTGATGTTCTCCGTGGGAGCATTGGCATTCCTGGTGATGCTCTACAAAGAGCACCGCGACGAATACGGAGGTAAAGCCTTATTTATGCATAGTAAGAACCGAGCGGTGAAAATAGCCTCTATCACGCTGGCCATCTTATTTATTCTGGCGACAGGTGAATTAGAAAACATCAGTTTCATTTATTTCCAGTTCTAACCAATTATCACGCCCCAACACTAATGAAAAAGTTACTTACAAATATCGTTATTGTCGCCGCACTGGTCATCACAGTCGACGTTCTTGTTGGTGTCGTGACCAAACGGTTGATACACGACCTTCCCGACTCAAGCGTTCTTGAAGCCGACATCGTGCAAGCGATGGAGAACAAGAAAGCCGACATCCTCATTCTCGGCTCATCAAAAGCAAAACATAGCTTCGTGCCACAGATATTCACTTCCGACTTACATCTTAGTGCCTACAATGCGGGGTGTGACGGGCACGATGTGGTTTATGCTTCGCTGGTTTTCGACTCCTTTCTCCAACGTTGCCAACCAAAAATCGTGGTTGTCGGCCTTTGGAACAGCATGCTCGACGGCTCATGGCGAAACAACAGTATCAATAATTGCAAAACGCTTTACAACATAAACGAATCATACACATCATGGGTTGACAAACACGAAGACTGGACGACTCGCATGAAAATGCAGAGCAACATCTACCGCTTCAATAGTTCTTTGGTTTGGATTGGAAAATCCTACAATAAAGGTGACCAACATTCCGATGGCTATTCTCCCTTATATGAAGTGCCAAAAGAAATGAGTGATGTTGAGTTTAAGGGATTTAAAGCCGACGACACAGAGGTGAATCAGTTGAAACACATCATCGCCCAATGCAACAAAAAAGGCATCAAAATCTATATTATTTTAGCACCCGACCATGAAATAGACAATGCCATGCGGAAGTGGGTGGCCGATTTCTGTAAAAAGGAAGGTGTATGGTTCCACGACTACACCTACGAAAAAACAATCTATCCGGAAATCACCAACTTCAGCGATGCCGGTCACCTGAGCGACAAAGGTGCGCAACTTTTCACAAAGCTCTTCATTGCCAACATCCAAAAAGGCAAATAAGTTTCTCTGGAGGAGGCGAATACAAACTCCTATTTGCTCATGTGGGGAAAAAGTGGTAATTTTGTAGGTTATCACAAGACATGGGACAAAACTCCTCACATAGCAAGGCGCCGAGTCGTTCATCCAAGATGATGAAGGACATGGGTATTTATGCCATTGGCAACCTTGGCTCCAAGGTCATCACTTTCCTCATGGTGCCTCTCTACACCTATTATGTGGAAAGCACCGCCGATTTCGGCTACTACGACATCTGCCTTACAGTAGTGTTTCTGCTCATGCCTTTCGTCACACTCCAACTGCGCGATGGGGCCTTCCGGTTCCTGCTCGATTCTCCAAACGAAGAAAACAGGAAATCGGTCGTGACAATGACATACAAAGCACTGTTTTCTACAATTTTATTATCAACTGTTGCCACTTTCGGCATTGCCACATTCTACCAAGTGGCCTACATATGGCATGTTTTGGCGTTACTCGTGGCTATGTCGGTGCAAGAAGTGGTTTCGCAAGTGTTCCGCGGGCTGGGCAACAACAAGGCTTTCGTCACGGTCGGAATCCTTTCCGCTTTTTTCATCGGATTGTTCAGCATCGTGTTCGTGGTGTGGATGAAAATGGGCATTGAAGGGGTGTTTTTCGCAAACATCATTGCCCGATTCGTCGCTGTCGGATTGGTGGAGGCACGACTGCACACTTTGCGTCGCTACTTTAGCATAAAAATCAACACTCGCGGCATCGCTCGCGACATTTTGAATTACACTTTGCCCTTGCTTCCTGGCTCACTTTGCTGGTGGCTTACGGGAAGCAGCGACCGATGGTTTATCCAAGAATATCTCGGGCTTGACGTAAATGGTGTTTATGCCGTGGCAATTCGTTTTGTGAGCATTCTCCAAACCCTGGCGCTCATCTTCTACCAAGCATGGCAGGAAACTGCTATTCAGCAATATCACAGCAACGACCGCGACAAATTCTTCTCGCAGGTACTCAACAACTACATATTCATCATCTGCATCCTTTTGGTGGGCTTTTGCTTCTCGCTAAAAATGTGCTACAGCTGGCTTGTCGACGAAAACTACCAGGGCAGTTTGCTCTACATTTTCCCACTGGGGGTTTCTGCCTGCATCTTTGCCATCAACGCATACTTCGATATGGGCTACCAATGTGCGAAAGACACCAAACGCACACTGCCAGCCATCATATTGAGCGCAGTTGTGAACGTGGTGTTCAACATGCTGCTCATCAATCACCTTGGCGTATACGGAGTAATCACTACACTCATTATCACTTATTTGGTGCTCGTCGTTTATCGATGGTTCGACACTAAACGATATTTCAAACTTTCAATCAACCGCCATATCACATTGCCAATACTCATCACCCTTGCAACAGCTGCTCCATTTTATATATGTGCACAGATTTGGCAAGACGCACTGACAATGGTGGTGGCGATAGGTCTAATGGTGATAGTTTGCCCAAAAGACATTAAAAACGAAGTTTTTGGGAAAATCATTTCAAAATTCAGCAACAAGGCATAATAAACAGCGGTATTCCCGCGTTATATAATATAATCTAAAACAACTATTGAGATATATGAAATTTAAAAGCATACTTCTGAGTTTATCCGTGATTCTGGCCTGTGCATCATGCAGCACCCCTAAAGAAGCACCCACACTATCATATTTCCAAAACTTGAAGCAAGCCGACGGCACTCTCCCCGACAATGTGGCTGATTACAAAATCAAGATACAACCCGACGACGAGTTGATTATCACCATCACCTCATCCTCACCTGAAGCCACAGCCATGTTCAATGTGCCACTCGGCAACCCATCTATCAAAGGCAACATCAATGCCAGCCAATCGCCACGTCTGCAAACCCACATTGTGGACCACAATGGCATGATTCAGATACCGGTGTTGGGCGAAATCAAGGCACAGGGGTTAAGCACCGACGAACTCGAGGCTGTCATCAAACACCGCGTAAGTGAAACTGTCAAAGACCCATTCGTACGCATCGAGCTCATCAACTTCACCGTGAATGTGATGGGTGAAGTGAAGGCGCCACAACGCCTCGTGGTGGGCAAAGAACGCTTCTCGGTGCTTGATGCACTCGCAGCCGCAGGCGACCTCACAGAATACGGTATGCGCGACAACGTGCTCGTAATTCGCACCGAAAATGGCAAGAGCACCTATCACCGACTCAACCTCACCGACGGAAGCATCTATGCATCACCGTATTTCTACCTGCAGCAGAACGATGTGGTGTATGTGGAGCCCAACAGCATCAAGATTGAAAATTCGAAATACAACCAATTCTCTGCATTCAAACTGTCGCAAGTGTCTGTAATCGTGAGCGCAGCCTCCGTAATAGCGTCGCTCGTGATAGCCCTTTGTGTAAAATAATCACCACAAGAAAGCAACATGAAAACTACTGCAACAAAAAACATACAAGCACCAAGCCAATCAATGGATTTTTCAAAAGTGCTCCGCACTATGTTAAATTACTGGTGGATGTTTATTCTGTCGTTTGTCGTTTGTTTCGGCATTTTGTTCCTTTATTTACGAAAGACTCCGCCCTCTTAGCTCATATCCTCCACAGTGCTCGTTGAAGACGACGCATTGGCATCATTCACCGGCGTCGGTAGCGGAAAAGGCAACTCTATGCTCAAGAGTATGATGGGCGGCGGAGATGTGAATGTGTTTAATGAAATAGAGATTCTTGCTTCAGAAAACCTTTGCGCAAAAACTGTCAGCGAGCTCGGCATCAACTGCCGCTATCTCGAAAAAACCGGTTTCCTGAAAAAGAAAGACCATTATGGCACATCACCTATCGTGGTGGATGCTCCAAAGGAATTGTTCGACACTCTTTCAGTTTCGCTTCCTTTCAAAATTGAAGTCCATGCCGACGGCAAGGCCGACATCACAGTAAAGAAAGGCATGTTCTCAAATTTTGCAGAACTTGAAGGCGTAGAACTTCCGGCTACAGTAAAAACCCCATTCGGACTTTTCGTGGTAAAACCCACCAAATATTTCACGCCCAAGCATGAATACAGCATCACAGCAATGGTTTCGGGTATCATCCCTGCTGCCATCGGCCTTCAAAAGGATATGACCGTGGACCAAAAGGCAAAAAAGACCGACATCATTTATATGGATGTGATGGACAGCAATGTGCAGCGCGGACGCGATATCCTCACCACCCTCATTCGCCTTTACAACGAACGAGGCATTAAGGAAAAGGACACTCAAGGCCTGGCCACTGCCAAATTTATTGACGAACGTCTCTCGCTCATCTACAAGAACTTGATGGGTAGTGAAGCTGAAATTGAAGCCTACAAGAAGGCGCACAATCTGGTAGACCCTGTGGCGCAAAGCAAGGCTTCAATCATGAAAGAGGAAGCAAGCGAAAATGCCATTATCGCACTTGAGACACAATACCGAATTGCTGGTATGATAAAGGGCTTCATCACCGACCCATCCAACAAGCATTCGCTCATTCCATTTGAGGCCGATTCCACATCTGCAGGCATGGTGAGAGCCTACAATGCACTCATCACCCAACGCCAACACCTTGAAAATTCGGCCAAGGGCGACAACCCTGCACTCCAACAACTCGACCAGCAACTGCATGCTATGCGCGAAAACATGCTCGGTAGCGTGAACAATGCCCTTGGAGCACTGCGCATCAAGCTCGACAAGGCGAAGGCTGTGCATGGCGAAAGCCAAGGCGAACTCAGCGAAATTCCATCAACCGAGCGCGAAACTCGTAATCTCTATCGCGACCAGGCTATCCAGAACGAACTCTACATCTTCTTGCTGCAAAAGCGTGAAGAAAATGCTCTGAAGATGGCTGCGGCAGCGCCAAAGGGGAAAACAGTGGATGCTGCCTATGCCAACAGCGACCCCGTGAAGCCAAAGAAACCGTTGCTCGCATTCGTGGCTCTGATTATGGCGGTTATCATCCCTATCGCCATCCTCTATATCAAGAAGGCGATGCAAACCAAGTTCACTTCAACATCCGATCTTGAAGGCGTGGCAAAAGCACCGGTGCTCGGGCACATCTATCAGCACAAGAACAAAGACACGTTGGTTATTGGGGAAGGCGTTGGAGAAAGCAAAAACACCGAACTCTTCCGCTACCTTCGCAGCAATGTCCAATTCATGCTTCCTGAAGACAACGACAAGGTGATTCTTGTCACATCATGCACTAAGGAAGAAGGAAAATCGTTTGTTGCTGCAAATGTGGCATCTTCTCTTGCCATGCTTGGCAAGCGTGTGGCTCTTGTGGAACTCAACCTGCGCAAGCCTCAACTGGCGGAAGCGTTCTCTATTCTGTCGCCTAACGGATTGTCGAGTTATCTTTCCAATAGCGAAATCACTCTCGCCGACATTGCAAAAAGCGACCCAAGCGGCGTGGATGTATATGTGGCTGGCACTGTGCCACCAAACCCATCAGAGCTCCTTCAAGGCAGCCGCATCAAGCAACTGATGGACGACCTCTGCGAAGACTACGATTTCGTGGTCATCGATTCTGCATCACTCGCAGCTGTGAGCGACACATTCTCTCTCACTCAATACGCTAACGAAATCTTGGTTGTTGTTCGTGCTAATTCAACCAAGCACGCCCATGTGAAATGGGTTAACCGACTCATTGAAGATGGCAAACTCAAAAATGTGGGATTTGTGCTCAACAGAGTGAAGACATCCGACGAAAACGCCCTCAAAATCGGCAACGACAAATAACGAGCGTCACACAAAAGATGCTGACGAGGAAAGACATATTTATCATTCGCACCTTCTTCATCCTCTTCTGGGTGTTGGGGTGCTTTGGTTTTATATATCAAGAGTTGATTCCTCCTTTTGAATCACTCTTCACTCCGCTCAACCTGCTTAGCGACGCCCTGGTGATGATGCTCGGTATTGCCACCCTTCAAAAAAAGACTGACGCATTTCACATTGCATTCCTGTTTGCCTTTTCATTCGTTAGTTCTTGTTTAATCAATGGCCTCGGTTTTGTGCAATGGGCCAACGGCACACGCTCATTTTTCGGGATGCTGTTTCTGGTTCCGCTTTTCCGGTACATCTGGAGCGACGAAACACGCCATCGATATTTCATAACAACGCTTGACAAGCACCTCTTCATCTGGCTGATAGTGCAAGCATTTTGCGTGGTCGTACAATTCATGAAATACGGCGCTGGCGATGCTGTGGGCGGTAGTTTTGGCGATGGTGGCTCGAGTATTGTGTCATTTGGCATCTATTTCTTCTCGTTCTATTTGCTGAACAAGAAAATAGACCGCGACAATGTGTTTAAAAGCATTCGCGAAAACATTTGGCTGGTGGTACTGCTCTTCCCCACATTCCTCAACGAAACGAAGGTTAGCTTCATCTTGCTATTAATGTATTTCTTCCTGCTTTTCCCTATCAACCGCGATTACATTAAGCGTGTGCTGATAATTTCTCCAGTTGTGTTCATCTTGCTTGGAGGCGCACTGTGGGTATATATCGAAACCGTGGAGCGCAGCGACGACATGCTTAACCCCAAATTTTTGATGGAAGAATATCTCTACGGCGACTACACCGTGGAAGAATTGGCTGATGCCGTCGACTGGCTGACCGATAACGAATCATCTATCCCCGATATGCCACGCTTCGCAAAAATCGGTTTCATACCTTATATAATAGAGCAGAACGGCAATCACTGGATGGAAGGAATTGGCCTGCAAGGATACAATGGCTCGGTGAACATGGAGAAAAGCAAGATTGTAAACGAATACAATTGGTTTTTCCTCGGCACTAACCCATATGTGTGCCATATCATGATTCAATTAGGCATTGTGGGACTGATGTGGGCTATCGTTTTCTATTGGTTATTATACTCGGTTTGCCCTCCAGGATTCCGCAGAAACAAAAACATATCCATCTATTCTATCCTATGCTTCATCATCATCATCGCATATGGCGACTTGATGAAAACCCTATTCTTCAGTGTCATTTTCTTCCTGTTTGCCTTTCTTCAGTGGACTCCCCAAAATGGCGAAGAGGATGAAGAAGTGGATGAGGGAGATGGTGAAACAGCAGATTTTTCAGAAGCACCACTTCAATAATAAAACTATGAGAAATAAATCACTATATACGGTCATCGCCGCCATATTGATGACACTTTTCGCCAATGCAGAAACGCGCGAAATCCTCGTCAGTAAATTGCAAGGCGACTTAACCAGCAATTTGAGAAACATTTTTGAAGAGCTGAATCGTTCGGATAATGTAATAGTCAATTTCGACAAACCCGGAAAATACACTATCAAAGGAACGATAGAATGCAAATCCAACATAGAAATAAAAGGCACCGGCAAAAAAAAGGTGACCATCATTCTCGACAAAGGCACGGACAGCAAAGATTTCAAAGCTTTCACCGACGACACCTTCATCACGTGCGCAGGCACAAAAAAACGCCCAATCTCTGTATCGATTCACGACATATCTATTAATCTCAACACTCACAAAGGCATTTGGTGGGAACAATGGGCTGTGTTCGGAATCAAAATCTACCACGCAAAAAACGTGGACATTCAAAATGTAGACAGTTATGCCGACAACGCCATATTCACCAACATCGACATGCGTGTGTGCAGCAATATCACAGTCAAGAATTGCAATATCACTAACTACAACAACAGTTTTGCCGGAGGAAATCTTTGGATTAGGGGTGAAACATCAAATGTAACCATATCCGACAACACTTTCCGGAAATATGGAAACGACGAGATGTTTGCTTTCTTTGAAGCCACCGCAGAAGCACACTCCAATCGACGAGCCCACGTGAAGCGGGAAAACATTCTGATAAGCAACAACAAATTCATCTACGGGAGCGACAGAGGCTGCAACGATAACATGATTAACGACGTGCTTATTTCATTCAACACAGTGGGAGACGACATTGCTGTGAACGGTTTTGGATGCCTAAATGAAAACATAGAGTTCAGCGACAACCTGTTTGAAATCAATGCACCTTGCAGAAGGACGCTCAACATTGGATTTAGCGAAGAAGATACACAAGAAAATGTGATTTTCAAAGGGAATGTGCTTGAAAACAATTTCACAGAAACTGACAAAAGATATTACCATCAAGATATCGTAATCAAAGATAAATCCGCCGACCGAAAGAATGTGTATTTCATCAATAACACATTCTCAAACCACATGCCAGTTGTCAACAATTATGGTACTACGGGCAATTCCATTGCATTGCTTCGCGGTGGACACATACTATTAGAAGACAACTACATCTCCGACGACGCTCCCAACAGTCCTCTCACAAAAGAGACACTGGGCACCACTTTAATTTGGAGTGGAGAGCAAGGTGGCTCTGCCACACTTATCTCAAATGAAGTGATAGGAATGAAGCTCCTTGCCACCATATCGGAAGGTGCAGGAATTGACCAGTTCTCCATCAACGCTACAGACAACGACTTTGAGGGCGACACCCGAATTTACTGCAACAATGTTGCCCTTCTCGACCTTTCTTTCATTGGCAATGTATTCAAGTCGTCAAACATGAATTTCTTCCTGCAGGAATTCGCGAAAGAGGGCACGTTAGGGCTCAAGAACAATAAAGGGTATGCAACCAATGGCCAACTGATGACACACTGGTCGGGCACCAGCACATCAGCCATGCGATTCAACACTCTGGATGTGACGGGTAACACATTTTATGGCACAAACGGAGAGAAAAATGTGTTCGCCAACATCACGAATGTGCGCAAAAAAAATGTGAAAGGAAACATTTACTACAGCAAATAATCAAGCAGCGCCAACGAAAATGAAGCAGCGTATCGACAGTCTCGACATAGCAAAAGCTCTCTGCATTATCCTTGTGGTTATCGGGCATTTCAATCCTGATAATGCCCCCGTATTTTGGAAGTGGGTCAATACAATCATCTACTCTTTCCACATGCCTCTGTTTCTTTTCGCAAGTGGATTGGTCTATCACTACACACTTAACAAAAAGCAAAGTTTCACCTCATTCATTGGAAAAAAGTTGAAACGTCTTGCAGTACCCTATCTTATCACATCTGCCATAATCATCACGATCAAACTCGCCTCACAAGGAAACGCCCAAGTCGACAATCCCGTGTCGCTATATTCCTTCATTGAAATGTTCTATCTCCCATCCGCGGGGTATTTCCTTTGGTTCGTATGGGTGCTGATGCTAATGTTTGTCATCATCTGGTTCGCAAAAAGCAAAACATCTCGCACAATATTGTTCTTAATATCCATTGCGCTATATTACATTCCCGTTAACTTCCCGGAGATTTTCTGTCTACGGCAGTCCAAAGTAATGATGATATATTTCATGGCTGGTGTGATGTTCGGAGAATACAATCTTGCCACAATTCTCAAACATTCGCTTGCAAACACAGCGTATTTATTACTTTATGCAATAGCTTTTTTCTTTTTCAACAATTCTGGCGACAGTTTGGTGCCTATTGTGGCTTTTGCCGGGATTCTTGCGATTCTTAGCATCTCAAAATGGCTTGACAGTCTATCATCGCTAAAATCGAAAGTGCTCCTTCCACTTGCTGCTGCAAGCTACACAATATACCTTTTCCACACCACTTTCATGGGATTTGCAAAAGCATTTTTTGCAAAGTTGCACATCAACTCTTTATTTATACTTGAAGCAACGATTGTGATCCTTTGTGGTATAGTCGTACCACTCACTCTACATCAGACACTCAAGCGGCACAGAATGGGACGGAAAATGATTGGGGTTAAGTAAAAAGGTTTTTACGCCACCTGTTCATCTTAATGCACCTTTTCAACAGCGACGGATAGCGAAGCAAGGCATGCATCACACGAGTCTTTTTGGGGAATTGGCTACTATCGTATGCCATCACCTTCCTATACCACGGATGCGTCTTGTCGTATGTCTTGATATAGAACGACAATCGGTCGATTTCCATGATTTTAATCAAACGCTCCAATTTTTCACTTTCGCATTTCTCCTTTTTTAGGAAGCAGCGCACTTCTTCAAAAAAGTCTTGCCACAGCGACAGAGTGAAAAACGCGCCTCCCACTGAAAGTGAGTTTTCATAGAAATAGTAGTCGTAAACATAATCATTGAAAATGCCCACACGTCGCAGATTCTTCGACAATTTCACATTGATAAGCACATCTTCACTCGGGAAGCGGCGGTCGGCTGGTGGATAAACATCTTCTGTCCATGTGGAAGTGCGGCACATGCAGTTGTGTGAACCGCAAAGAAATCCCAAAGTCAAATTCCTCTCCAGAAATTCTTCACCAGTCACCACCCCCACAAAATTATGCGGCTCGAGAGTGCGACGCTCTCCCACCACACGCATATAAGCGCCATAGCACATATCCAAGTCATCGGCAACACAGTGGTCATACATCAGCTGCACAGCATTGGCAGGAATCGTGTCGTCGCTATCAAGTGGCACGAAAAATTCGCCAGAAGCCGCATGTATGCCTGTGCGCCTTGCTTCAGCAAGACCAGCGTTTTCCTTATGCACAACCACGATATTGGAATGTTTCGCAGCATATTCATCGGCTATTTTCCCTGCATTGTCTGGGCTGCCGTCGTCAACCAATACGATTTCAATATTGCTGAAGGTTTGAGCCAAAGCACTATCAATACAGCGAGCCAAAGTGGCTTCTGTCTTATAAATGGGGATAATTATAGATACGGTGGGTGTCATGACTGAAAAGTGGCTTAATCAAAAACTAATAAACGAAGATATAAACTTGCTGATATTCTCAGCCATTTTTTTCTCACTAAAATGTGATACCACAAATTGGCGGTTGGCAAGTCCCCGCTGCTGAAGAGTGGAGAAATCGCAAGCCATCAATCGCTGCAATGCCTCTGCCATGCCATCCACATCGTATGGCGCCACCTTTTCTACGCCTGGTGCAGATTTGATATAGTCGGCAGAGCTGGTGGTTTCAGTTACCACAAGAGCCTTCCCAAGCGCCATGCTTTGCAAAAAGCTCATCTGGCCATAACTATAACGGAATTCAGGCAATGGAACCACCACGAAGGCACTCACGCGGGTTAATTCCACCAAATCTTTCAGCGGCACGGGGTCACGAAAATCAATATCATTGCACGGATATTTTTCTTTTAATGAACTATCGCCCACCACCACCAGTTTGTAACCTTTTTTATCAGCGATTTCGGAAAAAGCCTTACACAGCGTATCATTGTCGCGCTTTGCTTTTCCGAAAGTGAGAATCTGTTTCTTCATCTCCCCTTCCTGCGGAATGAAATAATCCACATCGTTGCCAAACGGAATAAAGGTGGCATTCAGAGCCAATTTTGGATAATGATTGGCGTAGAGTTCAAGTTGGCGCGATGAGTGAACAATAATGTGCGGGGCTTTGCGAAGAGCCCAACGAATCAGCGGCATTTCCGTTTTATTGACACGAGAGCCATTAAGTCCACCAATGTCGAACATCAAGTGCTGTGGTTTCTTGCTCACAAACGAAGTGAGCAACTCATACACCAACCCGCTCTGTGCTCCATGCGAAATTACCAAATCGTATTTTTTGCGCACCTTGAATGCCTTCCATGGCTGCGCAAAATAGAATTTCACTTTATGCTCTAAGCGGCGCACCCAGTTTTCTTCGCCAATGTCGATAATATCAACTTCTGTTCCCTCTGGAAAATACTTGAAGAACCAATATGGCTGTCCTTGCACCTGTTTATCAGGGGCCTGAATTGCTGCATCATCAGCAGTGATTCTGTGCACTCGCCAATTTGGTATAAATAGTATCTTCATAATCATGGCAAAGATACAAAAAAATTGCCAAAAATAAATTATCCTGACATAGCAACTACAAAATATAATAAAACAGGTGGCTTTGCGTTATTTTAAAGGTAAATTATATATTGAACTATAGCCTATGGCTCTTAAAATATTACTCGTCAACAAATTCTACTACCCTCGTGGGGGCGACTGCGTGGTGATGATGAACACCGAAAACCTGCTTCTTTCAGCAGGCTATGAGGTGGCTGTGTTTGCTATGCAGTACCCTCAAACCGTTGACTCCCCTTACAAGAAATATTTTGCATCGGAAGTTGACTTCGGTGGTGGCATGGGCGCAAAAATCAAGGGTGTGAAGCGCACCTTGGGTATGGGCGACATTGAAGCGTCATTCATGAAATTGCTCGACGACTTCCTTCCCGATGTGGGGCATTTGCACACCGTCCCCTCCCACCTGTCGCCTGTGCTTGCAAAAATAGCCCACAACCGTGGCATTCGCGTGGTGTGGACATTGCACGACTACAAGCTGCTCTGCCCAGCCTACTCTTGTATGCGCGACGGACGCCCTTGTGAAATATGCTATTTCGACAAGACAGGCGTGCTTAAGCATCGCTGCATGAAGGGGTCGATGGCTGCCAGCGCCATTGCTTGGGTTGAAGCAAAAAAATGGAACCGCAAAACGCTCGAAAGCTATACCGACGCTTTCGTGTGTCCGAGCGAATTCTTGGCATCGAAAATGCAACAGGGTGGATTCGACGCTTCAAAACTAAAAGTGCTCTGCAACTTTGTTGACCCCGAGAAACTGGAACTTCTACGCAACACCGACGGCAACGGTCGCGATAGTTACTACTGCTATATAGGCCGCCTTTCGGAAGAAAAAGGTGTGCGCACACTGCTTGAAGCCGCGTCAAAATCGGGTCACGAACTTCGTCTCGCTGGCGGAGGCCCTCTTGAAGACGAACTGAAAGCAAAATACGCCCACTGCAGCAACATCATATTCCTTGGCCATCTCGACGCTGTGGGAGTGGCATCGCTACTAAGCAAAGCAAAATTCTCCGTCATGCCTTCAGTGTGCTACGAAAACAATCCGCTTGGGGTGATTGAATCTCTTTGCGCCGGCACCCCTGTGGTGGGTGCTGAAATAGGCGGCATTCCCGAACTTATCAGCGCCGAAACTGGCATCACTTTTGAATCGGGCAGTGTTGAAGCACTTTCAACAAGTATCGAAATGGCCATGAATCGCTCATGGCAACATCAAAATATCAAAAATGCCTCAATAGAGCGCTTCTCGCCCAAGACTCACTTGCAGAAACTGTTGAAAATCTACGAAGCACAATAATCCCGCATAGGCAAACACGAGTTTGTGAAATAATTCATAACTTTTTCAACATTTTTTTGTAATTTTGTAAATTAAACTATTGCATAAAAAAAATACGAAAGATATCAGCGCCACTATGAGTTGCATAAAACCTACCGACGCGTCCATCATATTGACATACCGTTGTCCCATGCATTGCCAGATGTGCAATATATGGAACAACCCCACTGATCCCAAAAAGGAAATACAGCCAAAGGATCTCGAATGCTTGCCACAGCTGAAATTCATCAATCTCACAGGTGGCGAGCCCTTTATTCGTGAAGACTTGGAAGATATCGTGAAGGTTTGCTTCACCAAATCACCCCGTATCGTTATATCCACTTCAGGATGGTTTGAAGACCGCGTGATTGCACTTGCAGAGAAATTCCCTAACATTGGCATTCGCATCTCCATGGAAGGCCTCGCCAAGAAAAACGACGAGCTCCGTGGCCGTGAAGGCGGATTCGACAAGGGATTGCGCATTCTAAAGAAACTTAAAGAGATGGGCGTGAAAGATATCGGGTTTGGATGTACTGTATCGAATTACAACTCCACCGATATGCTTGAGCTTTACAAGCTATCCAAGGAAATGAATCTGGAATTTGCCACAGCCTCTTTCCACAATTCATTCTACTTCCACAAATACGACAACAAAGTAACCAACAAGCAACAGGTTTGCAGCGATTTTGAAACTCTTGTCAACTGGCAACTTTCTGAATGGCATCCAAAATCATGGTTCCGCGCGTTCTTCAACATGGGGCTCATCAACTATATTGAGGGAAACCGTCGTATGCTCCCTTGCGAAGCTGGCACTACCAACTTCTTCATCGACCCATTTGGCGATGTTTTCCCCTGCAACGGTATGGAAGAACGCTACTGGAAGGAAAGAATGGGCAACATTTACGAAACACCCGATTTCGATGAGCTCTGGAATAGTGAGCAAGCAAACAAGGTGCGTGAGCTGGTGCGCAAGTGCCCAAAAAACTGCTGGATGGTGGGTACAGCATCGCCAGTGATGCACAAATATATCCGTCATCCTCTCGCATGGGCGCTTAAAAACAAGGCCCGCAACATCTTAGGCAAGCCAGCAAAGCTCGACAAATGCTGGTACAATGTTGGGCAAGACCCTCGTCAAGGTGATTTGCGCGACAAAGTGTAACATCCAATCAAGCCGATTTCTAAAGTTCGGCTCATAGCGCAGCATATAAGAATCATGAAAGTTGTAGTCATAGGCACTCGAGGAATCCCAAACATTCAAGGTGGTGTAGAAACCCACTGCGAGGAGCTGTTCCCACGCATTGCTGAATTAGGTGCCGATGTGACTATCATTCGTCGCACTTGCCATGTGCCCGACGGCGACCACCTCACCTCCTATAAAGGAGTGAAACTGGTGGATGTGTATGCTCCCAAACGAAAAAGTTTAGAGGCCATTGTACATTCCATTCTTGCCACTTTCAAAGCAAAGCGACTGGGTGCCGACATACTTCACGTGCACGCTATTGGCCCTTCTCTATGCTGTCCACTTGCAAGGCTTCTTGGCATGAAGGTGGTGAGCACCAACCATGGTCCTGACTACGACCGGCAGAAATGGGGATTTTTGGCAAAGGCCATGCTTCGCACAGGCGAATGGTGCCAGGCACATTTTGCCAACCACATCATCTCTATCAGCAATGTGATTTCCAATATTTTGGCGAGCAAGTACAATCGCACAAAAGATGTGAGCCTCATATTCAACGGAGTAAGCATACCACACAAATCCACTGCCACCGATTTCCTTTCCGAACTCAATCTTGAGCCCCAAAAATATGTGTTTGCCCTGGCTCGATTTGTGCCCGAAAAGCGATTCGACCTATTGATTGAAGCATTCCAAGCGTGTAAACACGAAGGGTACCAACTGGTGTTGGCTGGCGACGCCGACCATGAAAGTGCCTACTCAAGACAATTAAAAAAGCAAGCCGCTGAAGCGGGTGTAATCCTACCGGGATTCATCAAAGGGGAAAAACTGAACCAGCTATTTACCAACGCTGCCCTTTTCGTACTCCCATCCACCCACGAAGGACTTCCTATTTCTCTTTTAGAGGCTATGAGCTACAATGTGGATGTACTTGTTAGCGACATCCCCGCTAACCAATTATCGGAACTAACAGAAAATGACTTTTTCCACGTTGACGACCAGAAGCACCTCACACAAAAGCTAACCGAAAAGCTCAACGCCCCTCAGCTCGGGCGCGAATACGACCTGTCAAGATTCAACTGGGACCATATTGCCCAACAAACGCTCTCCGTGTATGAAAAATGTAAAAAATAACAACATCATTTCTGCAAGTGAGCGCCCACATTACGGCTCACTCGATGCCCTTCGCACCATTGCCGTGATTGGCATTGTGATGATGCATGTGATTTCACATCAGACAATCACATCTGGCTGCTACCTCACCAACAGCATCATCCCCGACTTCACCAATTTCACCTACATGTTTATGACCCTCAGTGCTTTTTCTATGTGCTGCGGGTATTACCAGAAAGTGAAAGAAGGAAAAATTGACCTCGACAGATTCTACAAGCGACGCTTCACTCGCATTTTCCCATTTTTTGGATTGATGGTGCTCATTGAGCTCATCAAAGACCACAACATGGAATCGCTCTACGAAAGTTTTGCAAACCTCACACTATGCTTCGGGCTCTATCCAAATGCGGATATCAACGTGATAGGAGTCGGATGGTTTCTCGGACTCGTTTTCGTGTTCTACATGCTTTTCCCCTTCTTTGTGTTCTTGCTATCCACCAAACGTCGGGCATGGTTGTCATTTGCTGTAGCCATAGCTCTTTATGCCATAGGTGTATTGCATTTTGCAGCCGACCAGAGCATGCCATTTGAGCGAAAGAATATCCTATTCAGCGCATCATTTTTCATCGTTGGCGGTATCATCTACCTTTATCGCGACAACATTACCTGCTGGATAAAGCAGCACATTTGGCTTTCTCGCGCAATAGTGATTGTCGCCACCGTACTTCACTACTCCACACTCCAATTACAAGGCACTTCAATATTTCCACACTTGGCGCTATTTGCCGTATGGATTCTTTTCTGCATAGGGAGCGAAAGCAAATTATTGTGCAATAAGTTTATGAAATTCATCAGCAATTTAAGCCTTGAAATATACCTTTGTCACATGATGTTTTACAGAGCCGTGGAAATGGTCCATCTCGACAAACTCATACACAATGAGGCATGCCTCTACTGCATCAGCGTAGTCCTCACCTTCGCACTGGCAACCGCTTTCTCTTATTTCATAAAAGAAATCGTATTCAAAAAAATCAAAACACAGAAATCATAACATCCCCAAACAAGGAAGCATTTGAGATAACAATAGTTGATTACAATTAATGGGCGCACCTTTCTTCGGGTGCGCCCATTAATTATTATTGTATGTAATATTCTCTACAGCGAGGTGGGTTTACACGTTGAAGCGGAACAGCGCGATGTCGCCGTCTTGGAACACATATTCCTTGCCTTCGATGTGCATCTTGCCAGCTTCTTTCACAGCCGCTTCGCTACCGTATGCAATGTAGTCTTCATACTTGATGATTTCGGCACGGATAAAGCCACGCTCGAAGTCGGTGTGAATCACGCCCGCACATTGGGGAGCCTTACTTCCTTTGTGGAATGTCCATGCGCGAACTTCGTCAGGACCTGCTGTGAGGAATGTTTCGAGATTGAGCAATGCATAAGCGCTCTTAATCAAACGGTTCACGCCACTTTCCTCAAGACCGATTTCCTGTAGGAACATTTGGCGCTCTTCGTAGGTTTCGAGTTCCGCAATTTCACTTTCGGTTTGCGCAGCAATCACGAGGATTTGAGCGTTCTCGTCCTTCACTGCTTCGCGAACGGCCTCCACATAAGCGTTGCCTTCGGCAGCGGCGGTGTCGTCCACGTTACACACATAGAGCACTGGTTTGCTGGTGAGCAAGAACAAGTCGTGAGCCACCTTCTCCTCTTCCTTTGAGTTGAGTTGCACCATGCGGGCATTCTTGCCTTGCGAAAGCACTTCGTGATAGCGGCTCATCACCTCAAACTGGAGTTTCGCATCGCGGTCGCCAGCGTTAGCCATCTTCTGCACGCGTGTGATGCGGCTCTCGATGGTTTCGAGGTCGCGGAGTTGGAGTTCGGTATCTATCACTTCCTTGTCGCGAACGGGGTCGACAGTGCCATCCACGTGAGTCACATTTTCATCGTCAAAGCAACGCAGCACATGGATGATAGCATCCGTTTCACGAATA